>JAJFMH010000021.1 GCA_021772245.1 Chlamydiota bacterium
TTTTTCTCAGCATGTAAAATTTTATCGGTGAATTTAAAGAGAGTAAATTCATGTCTTGTACCAAAGATTTTGAGTTTAGTAAGATGATAGAGTAAGTTGAGTTCTTTAGGGATCTTTCCAAAGCGATCTTCTAATTCTTTAATAAGGCTATCTAAATCTTTTTCTTCTAAAATTTCTCCTAGGCGATGATAGATTTCAATGCGTAGGGATGTATCAGAGATATAAAACTCAGGAATTTTTGCGTTGTAGGAAAATTCCATTTTTGTCTCAACAAAACTTAATGGAATTTTCTTTTGGAGCTTAGCAATCGTCTGCTTTAGTAGTTTGCAGTAAAGGTGAAATCCAATACTTGAGACGTTACCAGACTGCTTTACACCCAAAATGTCACCCGCGCCGCGGATTTCTAAATCCTTCATAGCAAGTTTCATTCCTCCACCAAATCCAGAGGTTGCAACAAGAGCTTGTAGTCTTTTTCTAGATAGCTCTTGCATAGATCTATTTTTTGGAATCAGAAAGTAAGCAAAGGCTGGTTTATTCCATCTACCCACTCTTCCTCTAATTTGGTAGAGGTCAGAGAGTCCAAAGGTGTCAGAGCGATCTACGAAGATGGTGTTGGCATTGGGGATATCAACCCCGCTTTCGATGATCGTTGTAGCCACAAGGATATCGATTTCACCCATTTTAAATCGGTGAAAGATGGAATCGATTGCGGATGCATTCATTTGACCATGAACAACACCAACATTTGCGCCAGGCATAAGATCTTCGAGTTCTTTGGCAACGCCAAAGATCGTTTCTACTCTATTATGAATAAAATATGCCTGTCCATCTTGAGAAAGCTCTCTTTGAAGAGCATGTTTGATAATACTTGTATCTCGCTCAGCAATAATTGTTTTAATGGGTAGCCTGTCTTGAGGAGGAGAGTTGATGACAGACATATCTTTTGCGCCAACAAGTGAAAAGTAGAGGGTTCTAGGAATGGGTGTTGCTGAAAGAGTAAGACAGTCTACTCCAATTTTCATTTTTTTGAGATGCTCTTTGGCGCGAACGCCAAAGCGCTGCTCTTCATCGATGATAATTAGACCTAAGTTATGGAACGAAATGTCTTTACTGATAATGCGATGTGTTCCAATTACGATATCAAAACTGCCATCTTTCATTCCCTCGATTGTTTTTTTTATCTCTTTACTCGAGACAAAACGAGACAAAACGCCAATATTTATCGGAAAACTACTCATCCTGTTGCAGAATGTTTCATAGTGTTGCATAGCTAAAATCGTTGTAGGAACAAGAACAGCGACTTGCTTGCCACCATCTATAACGGATTTAAAAGCAGCTCTCATAGCAACTTCAGTTTTTCCATAGCCAACATCTCCGCAGATGAGTCTATCCATTCCTTGCGGAGAATACATGTCTTGTTTGATCTCATGAATTGCGCTGAGTTGATCGACTGTCTCTACGTAGGGAAATTCCTCTTCAAAAAGTTGCATGTCGATACTATCTTCTGGGTAGGCAAAGCCACCTTTGGTTTCACGAAGAGCTTGGAAATGAAGCAGGTCTCGAGCGTATCCTATAATGGCTTTTTCAACACTTTGTTTGGTTTTATGCCATTTGTTTGTGCCGAGGGTATGAAGAGTGGGATTTTCTTCCGCAGCTCCAATATAACGGCTAACTAAATGAGATTGAGAAAGGGGGGTGTATAGTTTGGAGTGATTCGCATATTCGATAACTAAAAATTCACTTTCTTGTCCTAAGTGATTTTTGGTTTTTTCAAGTCCCAAGAATTTTCCAATACCGTTGTGGTAGTGGACGACAAGATCGCCAATGTTTAATTCATGGAAGTCACTTGAAGGTGTGTGATAGGAATTTCTCCATTTTTCCCTTTCAATGCGATGTTTCTTTGTTAGCTCAGAGGATGGAAAAACAATGATGTTACCTAATATGTATCCACTTGAAAGGTATCCTTTTTCTACTTGAATAGAGGAAGGGGGTGAGGGAAAGAGTTTTTTTTCTTCTGCATTCGATGTACAGATGAAAAAAAGCTTTTCTAAGTTTGGAAGGTTTGTTGCAGCATCAAGGAGGCTTGTACTTCCTTCATCAAGCAGGGTAGAGATTTCTCTAAAGGGATGAAAATATCGCTTGGTATTGATTTGTTTTCCAAAGATAGAAAAAGAAATCTCTTGGAAGGGGCTTTTAGTATTGTAAGAACCACTAGATTTTTTTTTGGTGGCATCCTCGTAGAGCGACTCCACACTTGTTTTTGTGAAATATAGTGTCTTTAAAGAACCAATTTTTTCAAAAACCTCTTCGATAGAAAAAAAATGATTATCTCTTTTGCTAAGCGTCGATTTAAGGCTTGCGAGCTTGTCTTCAAAATCCAATAGATCATCAATTATAAGAATAGGGTCATCCTGAAAAAAATCGATTAACGAGCTAGTTTCAAGGTCTTGCTCTTGCATGGCTCGGGTAAGTACAAACTTTTTTGCCTTTTGAATAGACTTTTGAGAAATGGGATCAAAAGTTCGGATTTGATCGATAGTATCGCCAAAAAAATCTAAACGGTATGGATCAAAAGAAGAGATGGGAAACACATCAATGATTCCGCCTCGAACTGCATATTCACCTTTGTCTGAGGCGACCGCTTTTCTGACATATCCAAGCTTATCAAGCATCGATGGAAAGTCAATAAACGAGGCAGTAGAACCAACAGAGATAGTTTGACAGTCTTTTTCTAAGGAGTCTTTAGATGCATGTTTTTCAAAGAGAGTTTGGAGGGGAGCAATGAGGGTTTTACTCTTGCTTGAAGAAGATAATGCATGCATGATCTCGAGACGTTTTCCTAAGATATCAGGATTTGTGATGTTATCATCATCAAGAAGTGGGGATATCGATGGAAATCTCGATGTATTTGCATCAAAAAACAAAAGATCCTCATAGAGAAAATTTTCTTTTTCTGATCCCAAAATGATCAAGATGTTTTTGTTGAGGTGTTTTTTAACAAGGGCGCTCAGTGTTGCTTTTACGCTCGTCGGTGCGCTTTCGATTAGAAGAGATTTTTCTTTCGAAAAGGCATCAATAAATGTAGAAATAAAAGAGTTTTTGAAGAGTTGTTCTAACAAAGCGACTCAATATGTTTTTCAAGGGTTTCAATTGCAAGAGTAATGCCGTCAGGGTTTTTTCCACCTGCTTGCGCGCTTTCTTTATTTCCGCCACCACCGCCCTTGATGTGAGTAGAGATGACTTTAATAAGGTCATTTGCATGGATTCCTTTAGAAATATACTCTTGCGATACTTTGATAAGAGCTTGGCATTTATCTTCTCCTGGGACAAAAACGGCCAGAATGCCACTTCCCATATTTTTAAATAGACTCTCTGCAAATGGAATGAGATCCTTTGCATCCATTTGCTCCGAGATGAAAAGCGTTGGAATATGAGAAATGGTTTTTTTCTTGGATAGAAGCTCAGTAGATAGACTAAGCAGTTTTTCTTTTTTGAGCTTTTTATATTCTTCTTGGAGTTGTTTTTTCTCTTGAATGAGACTTGTCAGCGTTTCTTCTACTTTAGAAAGAGGAGATTTAATTGTATCTGCAATCTTTAAAAGAGTGTCTTCACATTCATAGATAAGGTTTTCAGCAAGAGGTCCTATAACAGCTTCTATGCGCCTAACACCTTTTGCAATGCTTGATTCTTTTGCAATTTTAAAAAGGCCAATTGTGGATACATTCGTTACATGTGTGCCTCCGCAAAGTTCTTTAGCAAAACCACCGATATCAACAACTCGGACAAAATTTCCATATTTATCCCCAAAGAATTGTTTGATTTCTTTTTGCCCACGAGCCTCTTCTATAGAAATTTCTTTTGTAGATACAGGACTTGCATCTCTAATCTTTGCATTGATAAGCATTTCGATCTCACGAAGCTTTTCTTTAGAGAGACTTTCATGGTAATGAAAGTCAAAACGAAGCTTGTTCTCTTCAACAAGAGAGCCCGCTTGTTTAATTTGATCACCAAGTATGGAGGTAAGTGCAAAATGAAGAAGATGCGTTGCGCTATGATGTTTTTCTAATGCATCTCGTCTTGTTTTTTCAACTCTTGCAAGCACTGGCTCACTGACTATAAGGGTGCCACTTTCTAATTTTCCAATATGCGCTGTAATTCCTGTAAAAGGGGACTTTGTATCGATTACGGTAAAATTGGCCTTATTGTGAGAGATCGTTCCCATGTCACCGAGTTGTCCACCCATTTCTGCATAGAACGGGGTTTGATCAAGAAGTAGGATTCCTTCTTCACCCTCTTGCAATGTTTCTACGAAGTTACCCTTTTTGATGATGCCAACGATCGTTGCATCATCAGACAGGCGATCATAACCAATAAATTTTGAGGCGCCATGTTTCTCTAGAAATTCATCAAAGAAACTGTCTTCGAAAGTTTGACTTGTTTCTTTTTTTCCTTGTTTGGAGGTTTCTTTAGCTTTTTGTTCAAGGAGTTCAAAGGCATCCAGATTTACCTGCAAGTTGGAATCTTTAGCAAGTAGTAAGATTTCATCAATGGGAAGTCCGTAGGTGTCTTTTAGCTTAAAGGCATCTTCTCCAGAAATTTGTTTAAGGTTTGAGCTTTCTGCCTTATCTACAACTTTTTGTAGAAGATTGCCACCTCGCTTAAGGGTGCGAAGAAAACTTTCTTCTTCTTCATGGAGTAATGTGCAAATGCGATCCTTTGCAACAGAGAGCTCGGGAAAGTCATCACCCATTTGATGAATAAGACCTGGAACAAGAGATGACAGAAATGGCTTTTGCAGACCTAAAGTTTTACTGTAACGCATTGCTCGACGAATGATTTTTCGAAGCACATAGCCCCGCTCAATATTTCCAGGTTCTGCTCCATCAGCTATTGCGAAGGAGAGTGATCGCAGATGATCTGCAACCACATGAAAAGCTGGAGCATTTTTAGAGCCTCTTTCATATGTTTTCCTAGAGCATTTTTCGATGTCTGTAATAATAGAGCGAAGAATGTCTGTTTCAAATACAGTTGGAACATCTGTTTTTAAAGAGAGTATTCTTTCTAATCCAGCTCCAGTATCAATGGATTTTTTCTGCAAAGGCATCAATTTTTGATTGCCGGCGCGGTTATTCTCCATAAAGACCAGATTCCAAAATTCAATGAACCTCTCACCGGTTTCATCATTTTTGGGGCTTGTTGCATTTCCATACTTCTCGCCACGATCAATGAAAAGTTCAGAACATGGTCCACAAGGGCCAACATCGCCCATCGCCCAAAAGTTATCTTTTGCTCCAATACGTACGATTCGTTTTTCATCGACATGCTTTTTCCAAAGTTCATATGCTTCATCATCTTTCTCGTACACAGAGATCCAGAGCTTTTCGATAGGAAATTCGAATACATTCATGGTTACATCAAAAGCGTATTGGATGGCTTCTTTTTTGAAATAATCTCCGAAGGAGAAATTACCCAGCATTTCAAAAAAGGTAATATGACGCGCTGTATGACCCACATTGTCTAAATCGTTGTGTTTTCCGCCAACACGAATACATTTTTGAGAAGTGGTAGCTTTGGTATATTCACGAGTAGCTTTGCCTAAAAATACATCTTTAAATTGGTTCATGCCAGCATTTGTAAAAAGGAGAGTTGGATCATCATAGGGGAAAGAGGGGGAAGAAGGAACATGGGTATGGCCATTGTTTTTAAAGTACTCAATAAACTTTCTTCGAATTTCTTTTGATAACATGGATACTATACTCTTTTTTTACTTGATTCTCACTGCGCTAAGCGTTAAAAATAAGACATTTGATAAACAAATGCAAGTTTGATCTCTTGCAACCCTAGACGGAGAAGATGAAATCTATGGACGAAGACCTTAAGAAAATTCTAGAAAAGACAGCAAATACCATTCGACAACTGTCCTTCGAGGGGGTTCAAAAAGCAAACTCTGGTCACCCAGGACTTCCAATGGGATGCGCAGAATTTGGCGCCTACCTTTACGGATATTTGATGAAACATAACCCTAAAAATTCGCATTGGATTAATCGTGATCGTTTTGTTTTATCGGCAGGCCATGGTTCTATGTTTTTGTATTCCTGTCTTCATTTGTCAGGATTTGATGTGTCAATCGAAGATTTGAAGCATTTTAGAAAGCTTCACTCTAAAACTCCAGGTCATCCAGAATACGGTGAAACGGATGGCGTTGAGTCCACAACAGGGCCACTTGGACAAGGCGTTGGAAACGCCGTAGGACAAGCTCTTGGTTATAAAATCCTAGCTAAGAAGTTCAACAAGCCGTCAAAAGAAATTTTTACAAATAAGATCTTTTGTTTGGCTGGAGATGGTTGTTTAATGGAGGGTGTTTCCTCTGAGGCTTCATCACTTGCTGGTCACTTGGGACTCGATAATTTTGTATTATTTCATGATGCAAACCAAATTACACTAGATGGACCTTTAGAAGAGTCAGGTTCAGAAAACACCAAAGAGCGATACAAGGCTTATGGTTTTGAGGTGTATGAAATGGATGGTAATGATTTAGACTCAGTTCATAGCACACTGACAAAGGCACTCGAAAACCAAACAAAGCCCATCTTTGTGGAAATGAAAACAATTATTGGTAAGGGATCGCCCAATAAACAAGGCACATTCAAAGTGCATGGAGCCCCTCTTGGTGAAGAAGAAGTTGAGGCAACAAAAAAAGCTCTGGGTCTACCTGAAGAAGAATTTTATGTTCCTCAAGTTGTCACACAATTTTTTGAAACAAAGCTTGAAAAAGAGAAAGAGCTAGAAGAAAATTGGAAGGCAACCTTTACTTCTTGGAAAAATGACAATCCGGAAGAGAGCAATCTACTTGAAGTTATGCTCAAAAAAGAAATTCCAGCAGGACTTGAAAAAGAACTTAAAGCGCTTGAGATCAAGGACCCCATTGCTGGAAGATCAGCATCGCAAGCATGTCTAAATGTTCTAGGCAAAGAGCTTCCATTTCTTTATGGGGGATCAGCTGATCTGTCCGTATCTGATGCAACTATGATGAAAGAACTTCCGATCATTAAACCACATCAGTTCGACGGGCGTAACATTAAGTATGGAATTCGAGAATTTGGTATGGCAACTATTGCTTCTGGACTTTGGCAAACAGGGATGATCATTCCCTATATTGGAACATTCCTTACCTTTTCAGATTACATGAGAAATGCTATCAGACTTGCATCTCTTGCTAGATATCAAGTTATTTATCAATTCACCCATGACTCAATATTCTTAGGAGAAGATGGCCCGACGCACCAACCTGTAGAGCACTATATGGCTCTTCGAGCGATTCCACGTTTACATGTGCTGAGACCCGCTGATGCCAATGAGGTAAAAATGTCATGGATCGCAGCCCTACATTATCAAGGGCCAAGTGCAATTATTCTATCAAGGCAGAACCTTCCAGCCCTTTCCCATACAGATGTATCGTATGAAGAGGGAGTTGCAAAAGGCGCCTATATCATCAAGAAAGAAAAGTCTAAACCAGATTTTACTCTAGTCGCAACAGGATCTGAGGTGTCACTTGCGCTAGATGTTGCTGAGGCGTTAGAGAAGATGGGTAAACATGTACGTGTGATTTCTATGCCTTGTTTTGAGCTTTTTGATCTACAGAGCAAAGAATATAGAAAGAGCGTGCTTTGTGGTGATATTGGCAAAAGAGTTTCGATAGAGGCTGGTATTAGTCTTGGTTGGCAAAAGTGGATTGGATGCGATGGAATATCCATTTCTGTAGATGATTTTGGAGCTTCAGCTCCGATCGGAGACTTGAAGCAAGAATATGGTTTCACAGTTGAATCGATTCTAGATCGTCTTCTATGAAAAACACGCTTTTCTTAGACGCTCTGCATTGCAAAAACACAAAACGTCCTCCTGTTTGGCTTATGCGCCAAGCAGGACGATTTCTGCCCGAATATCAAGAGATCAAAAAGGGCCACGCCCTCATTGATCTCTTTTTAGATTCAGATAGAATTGTAGAGATTACCAAACTGCCCATCGACCTTTTAGATGTTGATGCAGCCATTTTATTTTCTGATATTTTGATGGTTTGTATTGCAATGGGATTTTCTCTGGAGTTTGTAGAGAAAGTTGGGCCGGTAATTGACCCTGTAATTGAGTCTATTGCAGACGTTGAACGAATTGGTAAATCAGATTTCACCAAACTAAGCCCCATATTCGAGGGAATACAAAAACTAAAACAAGAGCTTGATAGACCGCTCATTGGTTTTTGTGGCGGCCCACTTACTGTTGCCTCCTACATGTTTGCTCGAAAGCGAGGGGAGGGGATCAAACATATGGATAAGTGGCTTTGTGAAAAGAAAACATTGCATCTATTACTTAAAAAGCTGACAGCCACAACTAAAGAGTATTTAAACTATCAAATCGAGCAAAAAGTAGATGCGATTCAGATCTTTGACTCTTGGGCTGGAATGTTATCTCCAGATGACTTTAATGAATTTTGTATTCCTTATCTTAAAGAGCTAATTGACTTTGTGAAGTCGAAAGATGTGCCTGTTATTATTTTCATGCGTGGGTCGTGCAGATACGTGAAGAAGCTTACACAATTAAACCCAACAGCGATAAGTTTTGATGCAGAGAAGTCTTTAA
>JAJFMH010000022.1 GCA_021772245.1 Chlamydiota bacterium
ACTATGTCGGAGATTCTTGTAGAGGGAACCTCCTTTGGATTTATTTTTCCAAATGAACTTGTAAATTGTCTCGTGAGATATGGATATGTTTTTCTCGAGCTTAAGTCTTCCAGAGATTTGCTGTGGACTCCATTGCAGAGCGAGTTTCTCTAAAACATAAGCAATTACTTCTGAGGTCATTTTAGACTTTTTTCGACTAGCTTTTGTTCTCTTTTCAAGAGACTTATTATGAGCTTGATTGTGCCTGTAACCTCTTAATCCTACGTTTCTTTCGATTTCTCTGCTTACAGTTAATACATTCACTTTGATGGCTTCAGCAATCACAGCTTTTGAATCGCCTCTTTGCAATAAAATTTCTATTTGGCATCTTTGAAACTTGGTCAGATGATGGTAGCCTTTGGGCATATTTCCTCCTTTTGGTGTGTTTTTCGTTAAAAAATCCTTTGACATTACTTGTGTTTTGGTACAAAATTTATGACAATACGAGCAATATCAGAGGTTTTGTACCATGTCGCAAACAGATAGATTACAGGGAGTGATCCAGATTTTTCGAAGGGCTGGAGGAGTTTTAAAGATGTCTGAGGCTGTTCGCCTCGGTGTTCACCGTAGGGACCTCTATCGTCTCCGTGATATTGGTCAGTTGACGGTTTTAGATCGAGGGTTATATCGATTAACAGATTTACCCGATCCTTCGTTGCCAGACTTTATCCCAGTAGCTAAGAAAATTCCAAGCGGGGTAATTTGTCTGATTTCGGCATTAGTCTTTCATGAAATAACTACTCAGATTCCGCATTTTGTATATGTAGCTGTTCCTCACAACGCTTATAAGCCTGTTATGGAGTACCCTCCGATTCGTTTTTTTTGGTATGGAGAAAAGTTTCTTGAAATAGGGGTAGAAGAGCATCGCGTGGACGGCTGCAAAGTGAAAATCTTTGATCGAGAAAAGACTATAGTGGATGTCGTCAAGTATCGAAATAAGATTGGAATGGATGTAGTGCTCGAAGCTTTAAGAATGTACTGGCAATCAGGTAATACCGATCTTACCAAGCTCTATGGTTATGCTAAGCTCTTACGGATAGATCGGGTACTTAGACCCATGATGGAGGCCATTGTCAGTGTCTAGTAACGCCAGAGAACAAAAAAGGAATCTACAAGAGTCTATTCGTCAAAGACTACGGAATCTTGCAGTTCAGAGAAATCGCCCTGTTGATGAAATTCTTCGATACTATGCCATAGAGAGGTTTTTGTATCGTCTTGGAGTTAGTAGCCATGTGAATAAATTCTTTCTCAAAGGAGGATTAATGCTAAAGGTTTGGGACAGTCAGGAACATCGAGCAACGATGGATATTGACTTACTTGCTCGAACTTCGAATCAGCATGAGAATGTTAGCGCTATTGTGAGAGAGGTAGCCGGCATTTTGGTAGAGGAAGATGCTATCACTTTTAACACAGATTCATTAACTCTTAAGGAAGTACAGGCGGGTGCTGAATATCAGGGCCTGTCCGCAAGGTTTACCGCTCATCTGACGAAAACGCGGATTCCAGTTCAGATGGATATAGGCTTTAGCGATGTTATCATACCGAAAGCTCAGCAGGTGCTTTATCCAACCCTGATAGACATGCCAGCACCTCAACTGATGGGGTATTCTGTTGAAACGGTCGTTGCTGAAAAGTTGGAATCTATCATTAAACTGGGCCAATTCAACACACGAATAAAGGATTTTTTTGATCTGTGGACGATTTTGTGCAGAGATGAGCTGCCGGTAAAATCGCTAGAGCAAGCGATCGAGGAAGTATTTGCTAATCGAGGAACCAAGAGGGGATTCCCTGTCGCCTTTACAGAGGTTTTTTTCAATGATCCATTGAATATTCAACGGTGGCGAACTTTTCTTGCAGGCTTAGGAAAAAAAGAGCCTGAGTTGGAAGAAGTGATAGGCAAGCTCAGTGATAAACTTGCCCCCTATCTTGATCGATGAGCTTCAATCTTTTTTGAAAAAGGGATATACACTCTTACCACCAGAGGAGAAAAAGTAGTATTCTTTTGCACTTGAATCTCATCCAAATGTAGTAAACATCAAGTTCACCACCATTTTGAATTTTTTGGAAAAGTTGCAAAAAGTACAAAGACTTACCTTTATTGCAACATCCAAAAATGACATGCTACCTGGTTGGAATGGTTGAGGGGAAGGCAATGTTACGCCGCAAGAAAAATGCAAATGCAATTGTCTTCGAGCGAAAGGGCCTAAAAAAATGAAGAAATGGAGTATTGTTATTTTTGAGCCAGATAAAAAAAGGTAAAACAAAGAACATTGGCAATGAAAAAATCAGAAATAAAGTAGAAATGTTTTTAACAGATGACAGTTCTATTTCCAGGGAAATTGCACACCTTCTTTCATGCAATTTCCCTGCTTTTGTAAGGTGCCCTATAGCATTAAATTTAGTGAGAACAGCATCAAATTCACCAACTTTTATAGTGCGCATATCTCCTTGGATGAATTTTAGATTTAATTTTTCTTGCTTGGCTTTGTCCCAAGCGATTTCCAGCATTTTCAAGTTTATATCAGCGCCAATGACTTCATACCCCTGTCTTGCAAGCCAGAAAACTTGAGAGCCTGTTCCACAGGTAAGATCAAGGACCGTTTTAACTTTATGAGTATAAATAACATCTTCTATCTGTTGATTTATTTGCTCTGCATTTTTTTCATTAAATGTATCATAACTCTCAGCCTCTTTGTCATAGTGTGAAGGTTTGGCGCTATGATGTTGTAAAGGTTTCACTGAATACCGATGCATACATCTAGCACAATATTATCATGGTCTTTGGCTCGGTCGTCATAAATTTCAAAATCGGTATGGTATCGACGATTACCACCCAATTCTGCAGATGCCATTTTATAAATATCTTTCCAGGCATTTACAATAACCTCTGGCATAGGTGCTGGAGCAGTTGTGAATTTCACGTATTTCTGTGGAGGCACAATCAGTTGTTGAAATCCTTCAGGGATTGGATCATCCAATGAAGTGACTTCTTCACCAATAAAATATGTGTAAGCTCCCTTGTAATCTGAGTCATAATTTGTATAAGCACAAAATGTTGTATCTGGCTTTGCTCGATTGGAAATTTTTTCAAAAAGTTTCTCGTGAAAATATCGCCTTACGCAGGGGAAAATATTCCCTTTCATTTTATCCTGTTCCAGTTCGTAACTCGTACGAACACTAATTCCCACTAAAATGGTTTCAGGTTTTGTTATTAATGTTTTTTGCATTTTAAATTTCTTCATTTAATGTTCGTCTTGCCTCTTGGGGTAGCATTGGCTCCGGCTACTTAGAGATCGTTTATTTTTTGAATATTCTTGATGATACAGAAGATTCATAAATTTCTCCACCTCTCTATGTGTGGTTAATCGAACTAAACGATCTGACTGTTTGTGAGCTGCAAAGTGTTCTTTATAAGCTCGTCTACGCCTGAAATGTGTATTCCATATCCATAACAAAATCGAATCCTTTCCAAGAAGACGTCCTATTGTTTCATAATTACCATTACAACATCCTTTGCAAAACAATAAGCGATTTAAGGTTCTTTTTAATGCTCTTCACAAACAATGGAATAGAGGCAGGTCTATCCATGTGATCATATCAGCTTGTGGCCAGATGTATTTATTGGCCCGTGAATAATTTCCAGAAACAACCCACTCGTCACAAGATAATTCTTTTTTGATACATTCAATAAAATCTTCGTCTGACCGTTGCTTCCAGCCAGGAAGCCAATTTATATCATCAAGGTCAACGAATTTCATGCCCAATATTATAGAGAGCTTTGATCCTAAAAAGGTTTTTCCAGTACCGCTAGTGCCGATTACAACAATTCGTTTTGCCGTTGTTCTGAAGTTCTTTCTTGATCTGTTAGAAAATTTCTCATGCGATAATTTTACATAACAACAATTTAGTGCCTTAAAGATTTTTTGAACCTTCATTCCCGAGCTGTATATTAATTAAGACATAAGTGAATAAGAAATACTAAGACAGGGTGGACCATTGGACAGTATATTAATAACCAATAAGTTAAGGCACTCAAGAGCTTAGACTGATTACTGATCATCTTGGTCCTCTTCTAACCTTACGTTTGAAATAGAGGATATTCTAAATAGAATCAAAGGGAAGACACTCGCATTTATCACTGGATAGCGTTGGTTAAGCTCTGTTGGTGCACCGCATGGCAGGTTGAAATGCTGGCCTGAATATCGGCAAGCATTAAAATCACGGCTACTCTACTAAACGGCAAGACCTAAACGCAGTTTAAACGATATAGCTTAGTAATTTCTTTTGACCGGGCAAGGTGAAGCGGATCGTCTTCGTCACGGGCCTTGGCATGTTTCGGTCGAGTTTCAAGACATTCAATTATTTTCAATCCGGCATATGTGATGAGGGACTCCACTTCAAGCGGCTTACGCAGGCCCAAATATTCTGCTAAATCAGAAAGAATCAGCCAAGCCTCACCCTGGTCGGCTAAATGCTCGCGCACTCCGTTTAAAAATCCTTTTAGCATTCGGCTATTTTCGTCGTACACTGCGTGTTCAATTCTTGAGCTAGCGCGTGCTGGCACCCAAGGCGGATTACAAACAATAAGCTCAGCCGTGCCTAGCGGAAAAAGATCAACTTTAATCAATTCAATTTGTTTAGTATAGCCCAAGCGAGAGACATTCTCGCGTGCACAAGCCAAAGCGCGTGGGTCAAAATCAGTTGCTATGATTTTTTTAACACCACGCTTGGCCAAAATGGCGGAGATAACGCCGGTGCCGGTTCCAATATCAAAAGCACAAGTAATAGGAGCTGGAAGTGGGGCTTGATTAATAAGATCGAGATACTCGCCACGGACGGGAGAGAAAACACCGTAATGCGGATGGATTTTGCTATCGAGGGCAGGGATGAAAACACCATTTTTTCGCCACTCATGAGCGCCAATGAAGCCTAGGAGCTCGCGCAGACTTAGAACAAATGCTTCTGGTGACTCGCCCCCAGCTATGGAATCTAAAGCTTCACTAATGGCTTGGCGAGCATCGGGCGCACGACTTAAATTAATTTTATAATCAGCTTCAACACAAATGAGCAGTCTTGAAAGTAGCCTCGCACGATGAGCCTGTGATTGTCGATGCTTATGAAAGAGTTCGCTTAGAGGCTGCGAGTTTGCGTTGGTTTTTTTTTGTATTGATTTTTCAATGCGCCGCTGCACGGCTTGCAAGAGTTGTTTGGCATTTTGAAAGTCGCCCTTATAAATAAATGCTGTACCCTCGCTGGCTTGCCGATAAAAATTGTCTGCTGTCAGGCGATCATCTGCAAGTAATATTTTTTTCGGAAGTGAGAAATCAGACCCTGTGACCCAATTTCGGGTCTCAGTTTGATCATTTTCTACCCATGTGAGCATACGTTGCATAGTTAACTTTATTTGACTGAGGTAATTTTTCTTCCTAATTTTGATCATCTTACCGGCTCATACGGAGCAGGATCTAGTAGTTGAACAGATCTCCAATAGAGAAGGTCTTGCCACTGGCGTTGTTGAGAGCATTGCAAATCTTTTGCTGTACATGCGGTGTCAGACGACGCCCCTTGCAGGCGCGGGAGATCATTTTGTAAGTGATATTTTCTGTCGACGCAGATACCAGATTGCTCGCTTTGAGCTTGTGCTCGGCAATGATGCCAGTAATTGGCTGGGTACTAAGATTTTTTTCTAAAGGATCATCATTCATGGTGTACCAGGTATTGGTGAAAAGAAAATGGGGCAGGTAGGACTTGAACCCACGACCGACGGATTATGAGGGAGGGAGTTTTCCCAACCTATCAGCATCATCCAACCATTACAAGCATAAGTATAAGGATCTTGCTTGATCGTTGCAATGGATTTTTACTGGATTTTGATGGTGAAATAGGATGTTTGTTGCACCGTCAGTGCACCATTTCCAATAATGCATATATATAAAGAAAATCATTTAGATTGCAGGTTGATACTAATTATTGTACAATCTTGCTGATTTTCGCTGAGAATCTCCTTTTGCTCTTGATTGAGTTAAGCCCTTGATTGGGCAACCTTCGAAGAAGGATTTTGAAGCTTGACTGCGAAACTAAGGTTGAATCTAGGCGTCATCAGCAGGTGACGTTAAAACAGTTTTAAAAATATTAACTGCGGATAACCGCAAAGGAGAGTCTTTATGACCTCATTTAATTCAAGAGACCTTGCATCGATAAACATTGAAGCTGAGGCAGTGGTTTCTTCTCACTTAGCGTCTTTAGATGGGATTTCTAATGATATTAAAGCATTGGAATCAACCCTGAGGAAAGCCGCTGTACCATTTACTTTTATTTATACTCTATTTGTAGAAGACAATTATATAGATTCTGAAAGCGAGTGTGATGGCGGAGAATTTTTTAAAGTGGGAGTATATTCAACCGAGGAACACGCTTTAGTTTGGAGTCAAACAAATAAAGGGGCGCGCTTATCTTATAATATATACGCGACACAAAACAAATATGATAGCAGACAGTGCACATCATCTAGCCCACTTGGTAAAAGCATTAGAGATGGGTATACATCAGTTTGGTTAAATTCTTGCACTCCTCTTATTGAAACAAAGGCTCTCTTCCGTTTAGGGGTAGGAGAAGAACTGCCTTATTTCTACGAGGGAATTATTAAGGCTTTAAAACAAGAAAAAAAGAAAAATTATCATTTTCTGCGATCTCCAAACTTCGAGAAAAGAACCGTTTGGAGTGAACCCTATCTTGAGGATAGGTACGAATGGGGCGCATGTAGTCTACCCCTTGAAGTTAAACCATTTACTCGTGGGGTTTAATTTATGAGAAAGAAAAATATTTTTGAACTAAATTCGAACGAACCTTTTAAACTTAGTCGATCAAAAGTTGATCTGTTTTTAAAGTGTCCTCGATGCTTTTATTTAGATAGAAAATATGGAGTATCCCAACCCTCAGGTGCTCCATATACTTTAAATAATAAAATCGACGCTCTCTTAAAAAAGGAGTTTGATCTTTATCGGGATTTAAAGAAAGTGCATCCATTTGTCGAATCGGAAGGCATTTCTGCTATTCCATTTACTCATGAATGTTTACCAAGATGGAGAAATAACCGAGAGGGAATTCAACATCTGGACTTAAATACTAATTTTTTGCTCTTTGGTGCAGTAGATGATATATGGATTCATCCTTCGGGTGAACTCTCGATAGTTGACTATAAAGCAAAGGCAACCACTGGGGAGATATCGCTTGAGCCTAAGCGAAGAAAATCAGGTAAAATCATCAAAACAGATAGATATCTCATTGGCTATCAAAAACAAATGGAATTCTATCAATGGTTGTTTCGAATGAATGGTTTTAATGTTTCTTCAACTGGATATTTTGTCTTTGCAAACGCTCAAAAGGATGAATTGAAATTTGAGGACAAGTTAATGTTCGACAAAGTTCTGATTTCTCATAAAGGGGATGTTTCTTGGATCGAACCAACCATTCAAGCGATTGCAGATTGCTTAAAAAGTGATATACTTCCGCAAGCTGGTTGTGAGTGCGATTATTGTCACTATAGAGAAAAAGCAGCAATTTTTGAGGCTTGTTAATTGTTTTTCCAAAACAAAGCCATTTTTTTTGTAGATGCTTCAGGGGTCAATATGATCCCTGAAGTTTCTTCAGTAAAAAAAGGTTCTGGAAAATGGATTTTTGGATGGAGCGCTCATACTTCAAGATTTTATCTACATTTTCTTCTTGAGGTACCAGGCCAAGCATTGCATTGAGATCATCCGCTTTTATGTTTGATAGCCTTTTATTCTCTAACTCTCCCATTTCTTTCCTAAGGCGTTGGACCTCGTCTTCATAAATTTGAATGAGTTTTGCGGAAATTTCCTTTTTTGACGAATACCCATGCTGCTCAAGAATTGCCTTCAGCTTTACAAAATCTCTTTTGCCATATTGAAACTCTTGCTGCTGCTCATAATTTATATCTGTCAGAGTTCTCAAGATTAGAAGAAAATCCTCATAAATATCGCTTTCAATGTCATTGCCTTCCCAAGAGGGTTCTTCAAAAGAAACTACCCCCTCTTTAAGACATACCAAATATCCCGTGATCCAATCGATATACTCTTGAATACTTTGAATTTCAGCTTGAAGTTCTTCGGGGTTCTTCTTTCCGTAAGAGTAGAATTCGTGGTAAAGAGTTTCTACATGCTTTGCAATGCTACCGCCTTCAAATCGCATGACGCGTCGAAGTCTCCAGAAATCAATGGCTATTTTTTCGACAAGTAGGCTTTCCATTTGGTTTTTAGGCAAAAGGCAATCGATAAGGTTATTTAGCATCTCAGTATATTCCTCTTCATTTTCTTTACCTAAGGAAGTGGTGATGATCAGGTCTTTGGTAAAAATTCCATGTTTGGTTGAGTTAGTGGCGACAATTGCTTTGCCCTCAATGGTCTTTGGCCCGGTTGAGAGCATTGCATTTTCTTTGTTTGCGATGACTTGTTTTTCTGAACTCATAGTTTTTCTCCATTAGGTTGATTATTTTTAGGGTGAGATGCGTGAGATAAGTGATATTTCTCACCTGTCTCACTGATCTCACCATATTATTAAACTTCATCTGCAAAAATCTTCGCCCCATCAAATCGATAACACCGAGTTGTTGATTCAAAACCTGGAAGATTTTCGGCTCTTGTGTTTCTCCCATTCGCATCTCTAATAAGCCACCCCTTTTCAGCAAGAATTGATACAGCAACATTGATGTCAAAGCCTGCGCATATATCTTGCTTAAAGCTTTCGGGGAAAACAAAGTAGTGCCATGCTTCTCCTATCATTTTTTTGAACCCACTTCGATTAAGAGTTTTGTATGAATCATCTGTACCAATAGTAGTAAAGCGAGAGTCTCCATGCTGTTCAAAATAGTGCCTTACTTGTCTCAGAATCTCTTGACCTTCTTGCGCACTAATGCCTCCTCTAGATTTGAGCCACGCTTCAAAACAAGTCTTTGCAGCCCATAAAGCTTCTTCTTGAGCCCAATTTGTAATCCCTAGGTCGGTTACTAGCTCACCAACAGCAGCGATGAAGGAAAAACGATTCAGAACACGCAGAACTTGCCCATCTGCACCTGGAGGGGCATTTTCTTTTTTAAATTCTTCTCCTACTTGAAGCACTTGCTCTTTGTATCTTGGAATGTCGTTAAGAAATTCACGAATAAAAACCTTGCCGGCTATTCCGTGATATTTTTCTGCATTTGTACAAAGCATGCGAGAAAACTCATCTCCGGAAGAGAAGTCATGTAAATACTCAAAGACGCCATGCTCACCTGTAAATGCAGGAATATCTACTACTCGTACTTCATGACCTCCGCGTACCTTTTGACCCGCTTGGCGGATTAAATCGGGAAGACCAACTTCTCCACTAGAAAGGAATAGGAGACGCCAGGTTTGTTTGCTTCTAGCATATCCCGATCGATCACAGCGTTGTTTGCCGGAGCCATTAACAAGTAGGTAGGCAATCTCACCGGCAATCTTAGGTTCTAGCTTGCCGAGTTCATCAAGGCAAAGAAGATTATCGTTATGAAGAGCTGCAATGGCTTCAAGACCATTAGATGTGGATCTCCAGGTATGGAGCATCGTTTCACCTCCCCAAACAGAAAGTACGACTTTTAAAACTGTTGTTTTCCCGCCACTACTTTGGCCTTTTAAATGAAATCCGCCATTTTCCTCTCCAAAGAAATGGAGGAGTGGTGCCGCAAATGCGATGCTCATGCAAAAACTGAGCCTAGAATTATCGGTGCAAAAATAGGATATCTCATTTTTCCAAGCCTCCAATGATCCCTTTTCTTCATGATATGAAGTGAGGGGTCTATGAGTCTGATAGACAATTTTCTCATTTTTACAGTTTCCAATAGTTGTGTTTGGGAGGATATAGACATCTTTATACCATCCTAGTCGGTTAACACAACGTAACCTTTCTTTGGGGTTGGAGCTTTGAATATAGCGACTTAGAAAGTCACGCCCCTGCTTTCCTTCTTTTATTTGAACTCCACCGGAAAGAAGTATTTGCCTATAGGTTGCCCCATCACCTGCAAGAAGTTCCATAGGCATAGGCCACCGATGTTCTACTCCATCATAATCATAAAAGCGTAGAAGTTTACCGTGATTTTCATTATCATGATCTCTTGTAATCGCAAGCACTTCGAGAGGAGAGCATACCCAAATGGGTTCTGAGGGCTCTCCCTTTGAATTTCGAGGTGGTGTAAACCAAACGCCACTTTCGTTTAGGAAAAAATTATCCATTTTTCCCCTCCGTTTGCATTTCAATCCAATGATCGAATAAATCGATTCTCAAAACAAGTCGTTTGCCTATTCGGCGGACTGAACTTTGCAAACCATTTTTGTGGCGATGTAGCAATAGGTGCCGAAGCTGCCCCATGCTAAGTGGGTATTTACCGCTTGATACGATTTGTTGTGGGGACCAGTACTCGTAATTGGTCATAGAACCTCCTAAAATTAGGTTTTTGTTTCTTTACACCCAATTTTGATGGAAGATGCCAATTATACGTCGGCACGGTGGTGGACACTTTTTTTTAGATATGCAAGCAATTAGCTTTAAGCATTTGTTTTCAGATGCTTAGGTTGATATCGATGGTCCCCAAAAATATGAGGTTGGTTGAGCAGCGATAAGTAGGTGATATTGCCATATTTGGGATTTGGCTTTACTGACTTGAGGACTTCATCAAACATCCGCGTTAGGCTCCTTTTTGGCTTGTGGAGGATTGTTTCTCTTGGTTGCTGTGATTTGATGCGTGTTACAGCCTTAAGAAAAGCACACCATCGATTCGATATTTTTAGTGGTTGTTCGCCAAATAGTGTAGGTACTAACAATACGGAAAAGTCGCCGTCAACAAGCGGACGCCAAAACTTATCTCCTCCAAATGTAGGCATTGTAGAAATGGAGAACTCTGCTCCAGAAAGAACTGCTGTCGATTTAATACCTCTGATCATTTCTAAGGTTTTAGGGAAGCGTATTCGCGATGCTGCGATACAAAGCAAACATAAGGCTAAGCTGTCTATGGCCGTGTATTGTGCATCAGGACGACCACTACGACATCTGCGCGCAAGTTCCATTAAAATTTCTGCAGCTGTTTTTTCTGGGATTGGATAAGCCTCTGGAGAAATGAGTCTAATGATTTGTCCGAAATGTAAATCCATTTTCTTTGGGAAAATATGCTCAATAAATGCCACCTGTTTAGTTGAATATTTTTTTCTTAAAAAATCGAGAAAGCTCTTTAAAGCTCGCCATTCCAATCGATGTCCCTTACCATCATTTTCAGTAGATTTAGCCAGTCGAAGCAAAAAATGAATAAGTTGTTCATTCTTTTTACATCGTGGAATTTGAAATTCATTGAAATCAATATAGTAGGCTCCAAAAGGTTCTTTTCTTTTAAGCTTGTTTCTCCACGACCTCTTAACATTACTTGCAGAGAGCGTTGCTGCTTCAGTTAATAAGGGAGAATCATATAGCCACCTCTCTAGTTCATTGCACTCCCAAGCATCGGTTGCCCCGTGGAGCCACATTCTGGCTTGCTTTTCTTGCCAGTTTCCTTCAGACACCTGATCAAAGCTAGGGTTATCGATTTCAAGTTGTTTCCAAATCGATCTGATCGTTGATAATTCATCTTCAAAGTTATCAAGCAGGTGTTGTATTTCAATAAGAGGGTCATTCATCTTGATCCTCCTGAGGCTCTAGTCTCTTGCGGGCATGAGCGACAGCTTTATGCAGCTTATCCTTCAGCATTTCCTTGGAGGGCAACACAGTTAGATATTCAGCAACATGAATGCCGGCTTGTCCCAATTCTAAAAGCTCAATTTGCTCTTGGCTTTTTCCGGTGCAGAGGATGAGCCCCATCGGTGCAAGCTCGGAAGAACGCCTTTCATATTTATCAAGCCAACGGAGATAGAGTTCTAATTGGCCTTTGTATTCCGGTTTGAAGTCACCAAGCTTAAGTTCGATCACAATCAGCCTGTTAAGGTCTCTATGGAAGAGGAGGAGATCGATATAGAAGTCAACACCGTCGACAATGATCCGTT
Organism: Chlamydiota bacterium; assembly: GCA_021772245.1. Lineage (GTDB taxonomy): Bacteria > Chlamydiota > Chlamydiia > Chlamydiales > Simkaniaceae > JAJFMG01. The sequence continues at coordinate 12,099 of JAJFMH010000022.1, forward strand.
TTTGCCTAGCTAGGAAACAGAAGCCCGTCCCTATTTCAAGGAGAAACTGCTCAAGCTCACGCATAATGGCATCCTCTAGATCCTTTTCAAAATACTGGTCATTTAGATTGAGAAAATCCAGAAAATAAGGATCACGAAAGATAAGTTCAGGTGACAAGCGATCTCCTTTCCTTAAGGCGTCTACTTCGGAACGGATTAATGAATCCGGCTTTTTAGAAAGAGCTGTCCTTTCAAAGAGCATGGAATCTATCTTCTTTCGTAGGGTTTTAACATTCCAATGCTCCAGTCGGCACATTTCTGCGTAAAAATCTCGTTTTAAAGGATCTTTTATAGGAATAAGTGCTATGAAGTGTGTCCAGCTCAATTGTCGTATTAGCGATACGACAATCTCTTTCTCATGAAAAACTTCAGCAAATTGGACCATCCGTCTTAAATTTTTTTCTGTGAACCCTTTGCCATACTCTGTTGTCAATTGTCGCGACACTGTAGCGACAATCTTTTGACCATATTCAGCTCGCTCATTCTGAAGGAGTTCCGTTTTAATCCGAAAGCCTACTTGCCAATAGAGTAAGGTCAAGCTTGCATTGACGGTTGTGGCAACAGATTCTCTGGTCTGTTCAATTATTTGCCTGAGCTCTCCTATCAATCCATCTACGTGAAGAGGTTCATCAAGGGGGGCAGTTTTGGTTTGGAGGGTCATAGGGCTTCTCCTTTTAAAATTTGTTTGGATATTTGATTGCTAAATTGTTTTGTGACCTTTACATCCATATGGGTATATTGAAGCAGCATGTTTAAAGTGCGATGGCCAGTAGCGGTTTGGAGTTGAAGATTTGAGGCTCCATGTGCTGCTGCATAGGTACAAAAGGTATGCCTCATATCGTGTGCGCGACAATTTTTGATATTGGCTCGCTTCAATGCCTGTTGCCATGATTTTTTGATATCGATGCGACCGAATGCGGTTTTACTTGCAAAGACAAGAGGCTTTTGAGGATTACGCAGTTCATATAGGCTACGGAGCTCTTCTATAACAGGATCACAAAGCGCAATACTTCGAGGGCGACCATTTTTTGTTTCTTTGATGTTAGCAATTCTATTTTGGAAATCGATATGCCGCCATTCAAGATTGAGGATTTCTCCTTGTCTTGCACCTGTCGTAAGAGCAAGAAGAATAATGCAATAAAGGTAGGGTGATTTACTTTCTTTTGCTGCGCTTAATAGGCGGGTAATCTCATCTTCTGACAAGACTCGATCACGGCCGGGATTTTCTTTTAATTTGATGAGGCGGAAGACGGGATTTTCATTGAGCCAATTTAATCGCTGCGCAGCATAGGAGAGAATAGAGGAAAGGGAGGCCATATAGCGATTGACCGTCGATGGGGTTCTTTTGATTCCTTTTGTTGTTGGAATGTCTAGTAGAAGCTGACGCTCTTTTCCAAGCAGTTCAGGGGTGAGATGTACTAAAGCAAAGTCAAGGAAACGTGATTTCCAATACTCTAAGTGTCGTAAGGTATCATCTGCTGATCGATGATGCTCAAGTGCTCCATCTTGTTTATAGCGATTAACGAGGTCGCTGAAAGTGTGAATTTTATTATGCAGTTCGAGCTTGAACTGGCCTGTTTTGATCTGACGCTCTACATCCTGAGCCCAATCTTCTGCTTCTTGTTTACGGTCCCAGTGACTGCAAACTGAAGGATAGCCCTTAATGCGAACAACAGCCCGCCAAACAGTAGTGCCGTTTGCATTTTTGCGTCTATAAATAGATGCCATAGTTCCAACCTTTTGTTTAAAGTTAAGTTGGTTGGATGACTTGCTGGTTAAGACTATCTTTTACTGCACCGCCATTGCACCACGATGCTATAATTTAAAGTTTTGCTTGATATTCGTTCAAGCTGAATTTGCCTTAAGTGCTATGGAATGTGCTAGTTAGAAACTTGGGGCAGGTAGGACTTGAACCCACGACCGACGGATTATGAGTCCGTTGCTCTAACCACCTGAGCTACTGCCCCAAAGAGAAAGCTATTCTACTTATCAAAGAGTTGCTAGGCAAGAAATATTTCACTTGAGAAAATACTAAATCTGTTTCACTCTTGATAATCTACAACCCGGAGCGTATCAAATGAAGCGATTATGTCTATTTATTTTGCTTATATGTCGTTATAGCTTTGCCTCAGAAGAAGAGGTAACAACTACTCAACACTTTTTTACCATTGATGGGCAGAGTTATCCGTATCAAGCTATATGCCAATCTTATGAAACCAAAGATAAAAAAGGTGAAAAGGACGGAAAAATTTTTAGCATAAGCTACGTTCTCGAATCAACAGACAAAACAAGACCTATTACTTTTATTTTTAATGGAGGTCCTGGTTCTTCTTCTATATGGCTGCATCTTGGAGCCTTTGGGCCTAAAAAGCTGCAATTAGATTCAGAGCTTGTGATGCAAACAGCGCCATATAATATTAGAGACAATTCTTTTTCCCTTTTGACAGAATCTGATTTAGTATTTATTGATCCAATCGGAACCGGATTTTCTAAAACAGATGAAGTGGAAAATGATCATTTTTATTCGATAGATGGGGATGTTTCATCCATAGGGGATTTTATCGAAAATTATATCAGTTTACATGGGAGATGGAACTCTCCGAAATACTTGGCAGGAGAAAGTTATGGAGCTTTCCGAGCAGCAGAGCTTGCGAAATATCTGCAAGAGAAGAAGGGATGTTTTTTAGATGGAGTAATTCTGATTTCTAATGCTACTGATTTGGGCTCAATCTGTCCTAGTATTACAAATGTAGTCCCATATTCTTTGAACCTTCCATCAATTGCAATGGCAGCATATTATCATGGTTTTATAGAAGGTGTTGATCTAGAAGATGTGCGTAGTCGAGCTGAAAAGTTTGCTAATGGACCGTATATTGAAGCCCTTATTAAGGGAGACAGTATCTCTACTGAAATGGAAGAGGACATTCGTAATCAATTAGAGGAATTAACCGGTCTTGATAGATCCGCTCTAGAGCAATGTAATAACCGTATTAGCACACGGTTTTTTCAAGAGGCGCTATTTAAGTCTGATGAGAAGATGATAGGAAGGTACGATAGCCGCTGCACTGGGTTTGCATCAGGTACAACTTTAGATGACCCAAGTTTTTTTAATGCAAATGCAGCAATTACAGCTCTTGCAAACGATTATATCCGCAAAGACTTAGAGTTTAATCCCAAAGAAACTCCCTATATTATTTTAAGTTTTGATGTAAATCATAAATGGAAATTTCATAGAAAATCAAATTGGGAATCCATAGGCTATCCAAATGCTCTGAGTAGTTTAAGATCTGCTATGCATATGAACCCCAAACTGAAACTATTTGTAGCCTCAGGTTATTATGATTTAGCCATTCCTTATATGGCCTCAGACTTTATGATAGATCACTTAAATATTCCTAAATCGATCCGCTCCAATATTACAAAGAAGTATTATGAGGGAGGGCACATGTTTTATTTAGAGGATCGAGTGCATAAGGTTTTTGCCGAGGACCTAAGAGAGTTTTTTCAGAAATAATACTCGCTCAAAAATTCAATTGTCTTTATGAATTACTGCAAGTTTAAGAGGATCAATTGAAAAGCGTATTATTCGATTTTGTAAGTATCAGGCCTAAATATGAGTCAAAACAAGCAGCTACTTTAAAGTGGCTGCTTGCAGGGCACCTTGAAGCTGAGAGAAAAAAAGCGTCTTGGCAAGATACTGATCAAGATGAGTTTGCACAAATGCTGCAAGGCAAAATTTCTAAAGGGAGTTGCAAAGAGGATAAAATTGCAACACGTGGCCATGTTATAGATGATTTTCATCATGAAAATTGGGATGACATGCAGGTCTATACATCAAGTGAATCGGGAATAGGTTTGGGAATTGCAAAACGCCTTGATGTATTTGCAAAAGAAGCTATCCAAGTTTTTGAAAAGCTTTATGAAAATGTCTCATCTGCTCCAGAGGATCTTCTGCATGTAAGTTGCACAGGATATGTGCATCCAAACGCAGCGCAAAGCTTAGTGGGTAGTAAAAATTGGAACACACAAACAACTGTGACCAATGTGTATCACATGGGATGTTTTGGAGCGTTATCTGCAATTCGAGTTGCAAGGGGATACTGCGCAGTTAATGAAAGAAGAACTGATATAGTCCATACCGAAATGTGCTCACTGCATTCAGATTTAAACAATCACAATATGGATCAAATAGTAGCCCAAAGTCTCTTCTCAGATGGTTTTATCAAATATAGCGCGCTAAGCAAAGACAATGGTGAAAGAGGAACGCGCTATTTGGAAATAAAGGGTCTTCATGAAGAGATCATTCCAAACTCGAAGGACGCGATGCTCTGGAACATATCAGAGTTTGGGTTTTCAATCTTTTTAGATAAATCAATCCCCGTGCATTTTGCAAGGGGATTAGATGCTTTTTTAACAAGGCTTTGTAAAAATTGTGATTTGGATAAAAAAGAGATTTTTGAAAGCGCTTTATTTGCCATTCATCCAGGAGGACCTAAAATTTTGGATCAAATCCAAAAAGTACTCGGACTCCAGGACTTTCAAATGAAGACATCGAGAGAGATTTTAAAAAAGTATGGCAATATGTCCTCTGCTACTATTCCACATATTTGGAAAAGTTTACTGGAGGACTCTCAAGTCCCTGCTGGAATGAAAATAGTGTCATTGGCATTTGGACCAGGTCTTACCATTTGCGGCGCAATATTAGAAAAAGGAGAAGTCTAATGTGGTTTGTTTTGACGTTGCCATTTCTTTTGCAAGCAATTGTAATCATGCTTGATGAAGGAGTCTACCATGTAAAGCGGGGACTTCCCAAATGGGAGCGTATTGGTCACCCAATAGATACCCTGTCAGTACTCCTATGTATGCTCTTTGTGGTATTTATGCCCTATTCTGGAACAAGTTTTAAAATCTATATAGGTTTAAGTATTCTATCGTGTCTGATGGTAACCAAAGATGAGTTTGTACATAAACACCATTGCAAGGCATCAGAAAACTGGTTACATGCACTGCTTTTTATTCTGCATCCCATCACACTTTTTGCAGCAGGGCTTATTTGGGTGTCCACCACTGGTGGAAATCCACCTGTATGGTCACATTTCTTTTTAGACAATAAAGAGGCCCTCACGATGTTTTTAAAAGTGCAAGCATCGATGATGTGTCTATTTATGTTATATCAAATCATATTCTGGGGAATTATATGGAAGGACAAACCTGTACTCAAAATGTAATCAATAATGATTTCTATGAGACGCTCCATGACAGTTGGTATGAAGAAACTGAGCATCCAGTAGCTCTTCTTCGAGCTGAAAATAGAATTCGGTCTCCTTGGATACAACAAGTAATCAAGGAGAAGATGGGAGAAAAAGCCCATGTTTTGGATATTGGATGCGGCGCAGGATTTTTATCGAATGATTTAGCAAGAGCTGGTCATATGGTCACCGGCATTGATATCTCAGTATCTAGTTTAGAAACTGCTAAAAAGTATGACACTACAAAGTCAGTCACCTATCTCGAGGCAAATGCTTATCACCTTCCTTTTGAAGAGGAAAGCTTTGATGTGATTTGCGCTCTAGATGTTATTGAGCATGTAGATGATTACACAAAACTTATTCAAGAAGGCTCAAGGGTTCTTAAAAAAGGGGGACTATTTTTCTTTCATACTTTCAATAAGAATCTTGCTTCTTATATTTTAATCATCAAAGGCGTGGATTGGTTTGTAAAAAATGCTCCGAAAAACATGCATGTGTATGACTTGTTTGTGTCTCCTAAAAACCTTAGAAAAAGCATGCAAACATGTGGAATCAAAGTTGAGCAAATAAGAGGACTTAGACCCAAATTTTGCCAGAGAGCTTTTTTAGAGCTGCTTCGAAAACGTACTGTTAACGAGCAGTTTTCTTTTACGTTTTCTAAATGTCTTATGACGGGATATGTAGGATTTGGGCAAAAAAATTCATGATTTTGCTTAAGAGCGGTTTTCAGTGATAAAATAATTTTTAAAACTATGAATCGAGAGCACAATCCTTATAACATACTGTAAATTAGCTGTTAATGATCTAATGGCTTAAGTTTTTAACAGTGGTAAAAACACCCGCTAGTCAATAATGGGTGTTTTTGATATGATTGAGTTATGCGACAACCAGATAACCTAATAAAGCTTACTCCTCTTTTGAATAAACCTTGCTTCACTTCAAAACAGGCAAGGGAGTTGGGAGTACCATCATCAAGTTTGATTTATTATGTTAATAATCAACGTCTTAAAAGGATAGGACGCGGGGTTTATCAATGCGTTAGTTATCAAAATACTAAGTCTTTTAGATGGGAAGACCTTCTTCAATCCATATCAAGTATGAATCATGGAGTAGTTTGTCTGATTTCAGCTTTGGCAATTTATGATCTAACGGAAGAGATTCCTAGAGAGCATTGGATTGCAATTCCTCATAATACTACATCGAGCGTAGGTGGTTTTGTAAAAATAGTTCGAATGAGAAATATTAACCTTGGGGTGACTGCAATAGAACTTGATGGAGTAAAAATTCCAATCTTTGACCCTGAGCGAACAATTGTGGATGCATTTCGTTTGCTTAGTATTGAAATTGCCATTAAGGCCCTTAAAAAGGGAATTGTGAGCAGTAGAAAAAATAAAATAGATCTTAAAAAAATAGAAAACTACGCTAGGATTTTGCGTGTAAATATAACACCCTATCTGTTGAGTATTACAACTGAATGAATAAAAATGCATTAAAGGCTAGATTGCAAATAGTTGCAAAAGAATAAGAGATTCCTTTCAACACGTGCTGGAAGCAGCTTATTCTTGAAAGATTTTTAGCAAGACTTGCGGCATCTTCTTTTGAAGACAGCTTAATTTTTAAGGGTGGTTTTCTTTTATCTTACCTTATTGACATTGGACGTGAAACGGTCGACCTAGATTTCTTACTTACACGTATTTCTGTTGAGAAAGATAAATTGCATGTAATTATTTCTGAGATATTACAAATTCAATCGTTAGATGGATTTATATTTTCGCTTAATTCGATACAAACTTTAGATCAGCCTCATATGGAATATCTCGGTTATCGAGTATCTATTAACTGTATGTTTGAAGGGATGAAAGATAAGATTCAAGTTGATATTGGAGTTGGTGATGTAGTTGAGCCAATTGATTGTAATATTTCATTTGTGAAATACCGTTTAAAGCCTATTTTTGAAAGTTTTGTCTCTCTAAAGGTATATCCAATGGAGACAATCTTTGCAGAAAAACTTGAGACAATCGTATCTAAAGGTTTGAGTAACAGTAGGATGAAAGATTATCATGATCTCCTGCTTATGATTCGAAGCAAAAAAATGATCAACAACATCAAGTTAAAAGATTCTTTAAGTAAAACTTTCTCGAACAGAAATACAGGGAAATTGCATGAAGAAAAGATTTGACAGTAGAAAGATATTTTGAAATCTTTACCTCCTTTTAAAAGGAGGTTATAATGTCAGCTCAAAATATCATCAAAGAAACGTCAATCATGTGTAGTTTTTCCGTATTGCCAG
>JAJFMH010000023.1 GCA_021772245.1 Chlamydiota bacterium
TATCCTTGTTTTTCATTTGGATAAGACTTAAAATCCCTTGACCTTCGGGTCGTGCAGGTTCGATTCCTGTTCCGAGCATTTTCATAGAGAAAAGTGCGTAAAAATGCACTTGTTAAATCATCTCCCCAATGTCCCTAAAATACGCAATTCTTACGCACTAGACTGCATGAAACCAGAGTAAAAAGGCTTTTGCTTTTCAAGGCTTCATGTTATTTTGTTGTGACTTTTGTGATAAGCGTGACTCATAGAGAATCACTGTTACAATGTTGAGGTTTTGTCACAGTGACAGTCCTGTTTTTATGACAAAATTTTTCTTAAGTGCGTAATTTCTTCTATTAGAACTTGCATTTCAACTAAATATCAAAGGAATATGACTAGATATACAAGGGATTGTCATACCATCCTTTGAAGAAGCAAACCTAATTAAAATAAAAGTTCGAAGAAGTGATTGGGTTTCAGGGGATTCCTTACCAAAATATGTTGAAGTCTCTGTAAGTAAACAATCGCTATCTGTATATGGAGATCATTCAAAACCTGTGATAATTGTCGAATCTGAGCTTGATGCTATTCTCATCCAGCAGGAAGCATCTCATTTGATCTGCAGTGTTGCATTAGGTGGAGTGAGTAAGAAACCAGATACGAAGATGCATAAATGGCTGCAGCGAGTTTCGTTGATACTTCTTTCTTTGGATTTCGATAGTGCTGGTAAAAAGCGTTATTCATTTTGGATGGGACTGTACCCTAATCTACGTCCTTGGCCAGCTCCTTGTGGCAAGAGTCTTGGCGATGCGTTTCAGGATTTTTCGATAAGTATATTGGGTTGGATAAAAGCTGGTTTTTCAGCAATCTAAGCTTTGTTTTATTGCCATTTTCGTTGTTAAATTATTTGTTTATTAAATGATTGTTTTATAGTTTGTTTGTTTCTGTCTTATTTGTTATCATTCCATCTAATTATATTCCTAGTTAAAGAAATTTATGAAAAATCGCTTATTAATATTTTTTGCCCTGTTCTTATTAGCTTTATTTGGAGCAGTGTCTGAGGGGTACTGCGAAAAACAAGAACTACTACCAGGCATTTGCTATATAGACACTACGCCAGAAAGTATTAGAGAAATATATGATGAAACCGGATACCGTATTAGAACTGCATTTGAAGATTTGGTGTTTGTAGACTTCTATTTCAAAAAGTCTGTAATGAAAAAAGGGAAATTAGACCTCACAAGAGATAACCCTCCTCTTAAGATATTTATTTCTTCATTTAGCTCTCCAGAAATTAAGATCTTTGACAAAAAGAATGTTTCATTTGAATTATTTGATGACGGTGCTAAACAATTTGCCGCTCTATATGAAGGCGATTGCACCGTATCTTTAGATAGAGCGAATACTGTAGTCGTTTCTTTGATACAGGAAACAAAAGAAAAAAAAGATTCTGCATCATATTTTGTAGAAAAAAATACTAGACCATTTTTAGTGAATTAAGCGACTGAAAAGTTCTTTTTTACCTTCTAAGTCTCTTGTAAGCAAGGATTTCATAAAGTGAAAAAAATATTTACCATCATGTTATTAGGCACTTATTTGTTTGGTGCAGAGATTGATAAAGGTTTAGTGGTTATAGACAATGCTCCATGGAAAATCTCATGGATACAGGAATCCAATCATAAATGGATACTTTCGGTACGTTTTGATCAGGGAGAACTAAAAACATATTTCGAAAAAGCTCTCCCCTCGAAGGGACTAGGACTAAGTGCCGACAATCGACCAATAAAACAAGAATTCGTTTACTATCCTTCTGGAGATACCTACGTTTCACATGTGTGTGAATTTGAACAATGGCTTGATGGAGCAAGAACATGGGCATTTTCATATGAAAACATTGCTATAGCAACAGAAAATGGTAAGTTTGTAAATTGTAGCACCGCTATTATTCAAGAAATTGGCTCCTCTCAGGATGAAATTCGTTATGCCCTATTTAAAGGGATATAAATAAAACACGTAGACTCTTCAATGCCCATAATAATTGTCGAATCAGAACTTGACGCTATTCTTATCCAACAAGAAGCTGCTCATTTAGTCTGCTGTATTGCCTTAGAAGGGGTAAGTAAAAAGCCAGACGCTGAAATGCATGAATGGTTGCAAAGAGCTTCCTTGGTTCTTCTTTCTTTGGATTTCGATAGTGCTGGTAAAAAGCGTTATTCATTTTGGATGGGACTGTACCCTAATCTACGTCCTTGGCCAGCGCCTTTGCTAAGAGTATCGGAGATGCTTCTAGGTATTTTCTATCAGTATATTGGATTGGATACAGGCTGGTTTGTCAGTAATCTAAACTTTGTTTTATCGTCTGCTTTATTATTAAATTATTTTGTTTGTTTAATAAATATTTTATAGTTTGTTTGATTTAGTATCATCTAGTTTATTTTGCAGTTGTAGTTTTATGAATAAATTATTTTATTTTTTCTTGCTTCCTATTTTGGGAGGATCTCTTTTATTTGCTTGGGACGGTTACGATTACGACGAAGGTGAACACGTCGAAATCGAAAAAGGGAATCTTGTCCGAAGATATAAAGATATCGAAGTCTACCATTATGGAGATGGGAGTTATCACGATGAAGAGGTTCAAGGGTTTTTTTGGAAATGAACTAGAAACCTATCAATATGATACAGGCGAATATCACTTTTACGAAATGGATTAAAAAAAGGAGAAACAGGTGTTTCAGTATTTGAAAAAGGGAGCTTTAAGTTTGGCGCTTTTAGCGGCGGCTATTTTTTTAACTGGCGAATTGAGCGCTGCACCAAAGAAATCGTATACCCCAAAAATTTACTCAACAAAAAGTTATAGCAAAAAAACCTACTCAAAGAAGGCTCCTTATGCGGGATATGGAAACCCCAGTAAGGTCAATGGTTTGCCTAAAACCAAAATCATTTCAGGCCATGTCAAAAAAACCAATAAGGGATACACCTATGTAAACCCTTATGCCAGGAGCCAATAGGAAATGAATTTTGTTAGAAAATATTGGCTTGGAATCAGTTCTGTCTTAGCAATCGGAATAGCTGGGTTTTTACTGTATAAGAGTTTCGTAGGGTATTATTCCTATCCTTCTGAAGGCATTGCTGAAACCATAGGAAAATCTTTAGCTTATGCACTTCTAGGCTTTTTTGCAGCTAGCTCTCTGAGAAAACGCTGGAAAAGAACAAAATTAGAATTCTTGATTTTTTGCCTTGCAGCCTCTTTTTCCACTTGCGCTATTTATGACTCGCTAAAGGCAAATACCCAAACTCATCAGCTAAATAACTCTAAACGAGAAATAGCGCGATTAGCTAGAGATTTTTCTAATAAGGAGTCATCTCAAACAACTGTGCATGAGTATTCACAAGAAGAGTATGGTGATTTTTCTAAGATACTGCCAATTTTACAACATTCATTAGAAATTTCTGAGAAAATGACCTCAGAAATAAATGCAGCTTGTGCACTTTTCGAAGATATCCTAACTCCAGCAAATCTATGTGAATATGAAAATATCCTTCAAGCAAAGCAGCTCGTGAAAGATTTTGTAGCTACATTAGACAACTACGAAAAAATGTATAAAAAAGAGTTTACTCTCATGGAAACTAGGATTAGAGAAGCATTTTCTAAGAAAGAAAGTTTAAAAAGAAGCGCTCTTAAAGGATTTGAGAAAGGTAAAGCTGCATCAAGCAAGCTTGTGTCTGAATATGTTCTTATAGAAAGAGAATTTGTTCAAATAATTAGCGATATAATTAATTTCTTATCTACAAAACCGGGAAGTTTTTGGGAATCAAATGGGACCCTTATTTTCAAATAAGATCAAGACGCCAATATATATAATTCATTGGTTCAAAGATTAGTCGCGATTGTTGAAAAAGAGGATATTGTCGTTGAAAAACTAGAAAAGAACAAGCAATCGGCACTGCAAAAAATGAAAAACTTTGATCAGGATTGATGATGAATAGAACTCAAAGATGTGTGCTTTTCATTTTTACGGTCATTATTTTACTTTCATTGTCGTATTCTTCTGATAAAGCCTATGCAGATGGTGCATATGATACCAGCAGTTGTCGGAAAGCACTAGAAGAGCGAGGAATACTAAGAAAATATCCGAACTTGTAGCAATATCGCCGATATTATTAAAATAAGGAAGAAGATGAATAAAAAATATCTTAAAACTTGCATATTTCTTTTTGCAGGTATAGCGACTATCTATTTTGGATATCGATGGAATCAAGCTAGAGAATTAGATAATTATTTTATTCATGAGATTTATGTAGATAGCCTAATACAGTTTGGTAAGGGAAAACTTGGTTTGGAAGGTCCTACTTTTGATGAGGTTCGTAAGGAAATGAAAGAATTTGGATACAATCCTTATGAAATGCAACAAATTGTCTTCAAAGGCTATAAAAAAGCAATTGATAGGAAAGAGGAATATCGAAAAGCTGAAGAGTTTTTGGCTATCTGTAAGTAAACTCTTTCACGCAATTTTTACGCACTAGACTATAAGAAGTGGGCATAAACCAAATCAAATCAGCACAGCTAAGGGTTATTTAAGTTCTTGTCTCTTTTAATCTTGTGTTATGTGATTTGATTTGGTTAATAAGTGGATAGCGACTTAAAATCCCTTGGGGGCAACCCCGTGCAGGTTCGAGTCCTGTTCCGAGCATTTCCATAGACAAAATCATACATAAATTACGGCACAGTCTGCTCTCAAAAACAGTCTTAAGAATCATAAATGGCACTCTGGTGGCACATTCTCAAATGACAAAACAGGATAGTTTAACGTTTGAGATTAGTTGTCAAAACCCCCGAAGGGATAGCCCGCATGAAAGCTTCCAAGACAAAACACGAGAATTTCGCTAAGGAAGCAGTTCAGGAAAGAAAGGTTTTCAGAGAGCTAATGAAAGACTGCAGGGAATGTTTGTTTGAAATCGATGTGTAATTATTACACATCGTCTATTTTATTTTTTGACTATCATTTAGTTACCTGATACTAACTTCTATAACGCTATATAAGAATAATAGGTGAGCATGAAGGCTGATTTTTGGAAAAAATTTCTAACTTTAATTTCGGGAATATCTATATTAATTGCATTTATTCTAAGCATTCCTGGGCTTCATCAAGAAGCGATGTTATTTTATTACACCTCAATACTTACTGGCGGATATTTTGTTTTATTTTCCGCGATTCAGGGAATTGTTAAACAAAAATTTCTGAACATCAATTTCTTGGTAGTAATAGCGGCCTTAGGAGCTGTGTATATTAACCAAATAGGGGAGGCTGCTGCTGTTGTATTCTTCTTCTCGTTAGCTGAACTTTTTGAAGACTATGGGATAGAAAGGTCTAAGAGAGCAGTGGAAACTCTTATTCAAAAAGCTCCTAAAACTGCCATTTTGAAAAGTGGGAAAACAGTTCAGGTAGAACTAGTTAAAAGAAACACTATAATCTTAATTAAGCCAGGCGACTTGATTCCATTGGATGGGAAAGTCATTAAAGGAATGTCCTCAGTTGATGAATCAATGATTACTGGAGAGTCAATTCCAAAGGACAAAAATGAAAATGACTCTGTCTTTTCTGGGACAATCAATCTAAATGGATTTTTAGAGGTCGAGGTTACGAAAGAAAACAAAGATTCAACTTTTAATAAAATAGTTCGGCTTATAGAAGAAGCCCAGCGCTCTCGCGCTCCTACTCAAGAATTTATCGATAAATTTGCAAAATATTACACCCCTTCTGTTGTCGCTGCGGCCTTTGTCTTTGCCACTGTGCCTGCATTATTTTTTGGAGGTATATTTAATGTCTGGCTGTACAAATCTCTAGTTCTTTTAGTCATCTCTTGCCCTTGTGCACTAGTAATCTCCACACCCATTTCAATTGCATCAGCAATTGGAGGGGCTGCTAAGCGTGGGGTTTTAATCAAAGGAGGGATCCACCTTGAGGAAATTGGAAAAGCGAAAGCAGTCGCATTTGATAAAACAAGAACATTAACTTTAGGGGAGCCGTATGTTACTGATGTCATAGCATTTGGCAACTACTCAGAAGAGGAAGTTTTAGCCGATGCAGCAGGGGTTGAACAGTTTTCTTCACACCCTTTATCCAAAAGTATTTTAAATTACATTCAAGAAAAAGGAATAACCCCACATGTAATGGAAAAGTATGAGAATGTTTCTGGGAAAGGAGGAAAGGCAATTTGTATTAATTGCAATGGATTAGAACATGCTATTGGGAATGTTAAATTTATGGAGATAGCTATTCCACCTACAACTTTAAGCTCTATTAAAAAACTAGAAATGAATGGGAAGACTGTAGTTGTCGTTCGCAAAGAAAATCAAATAATGGGGGCTATTGGGATTGCTGATACAATACGAAAAGAAGCCAAAGAGGCTGTAAGTCTTTTAGATAAAATGAATGTAGAATCAGCAATGCTTACAGGCGATAATCCCTATTCAGCTAAATACATCGCCAATAAAGCAGAGATTAAAACGTTTTTTGCATCGCTTTTGCCTCACGAAAAGGTGGAGAAAATTAATGAACTCAAGAAGAAATATAAATCTATCGTAATGGTAGGTGATGGTGTCAACGATGCTCCTGCTTTGGCTACGGCAAGCGTGGGAATGGCGATGGGGGCTGGAGGTTCAGATGTTGCTATTGAAACAGCCGATATTGCATTGATGAATAATAATCTCCTGAATATTCCTTATTCAATAAGCCTTGGGAAAAAAACACTACAGGTAATCAAGCAAAACATTATTGTCTCCTTGGGGGTAAAATTTATTTTTCTCTCACTGGCCGTTTTTGGACTAGCTAGTCTTGAATTTGCAATAGGAGCCGATTCGGGAGTAGCCATATTGGTGATTTTAAATGGATTGAGGTTGATTCGATTTAAACTGCCTTTTACACATGAATAACGACAATTAAAACATCAAACCATTAAACATGGATAACCGTTTGATTTTTTTTAAATCAGAGTGACACTCTTACAAGTCAATATTCTTTTTTAGGAAACATTCATGACCACCACAAAAAACGACTCAGCCAAGAAAGCTAAAACAACCGTCTATATGACAGAAGAGGAAGAGACGCTCCTCAACGAACTCTTCATTAAAAGACTTAGAGAGCGAAAAAAACCGATAAGTCAGCTCTCTTTTGTGAAGGAATTAAGCTTCTTTTTGCGAGAGAAATGGGGAGCGAGTCAAATGCCTAAAAAGAAAAGATTCGTTGCCAAAAAAGACTGAAAATTTCCTTCAAAACGCAAAAATATCCCCATTAATAATTTCTTTATAGTGCCTTGAATGTGCCATAGATGAATGCTGGATTTATAAGTCGTTAAATTTACAGATATTATCCTGTTTTATCAAGAGATTTCATATCCCTTGCAACAATATCTTCCTTTTTGTTATTCTATCCTTAACTTTCATGAGGAGTCCATGGCAAACATACAAGAACGCGTCTCAATCGATGGAAAAGTCACTTATCGGGTACAAATAAGACGCCGTTTCAACTCTGAAGTGCACGAATATAAGACTTTTTTGAAAGGTGGTCAAATACCTCTATCGGAGTCCTATATTCTAACACTTTTCGGGGTCTATTGTTAAGAAGATCCTCTACTATTTGAAGTTCCTCATCTG
>JAJFMH010000024.1 GCA_021772245.1 Chlamydiota bacterium
GAGCAAAAAAGTGTTACCACAACGACTAATACCTCACTTATTAGTCTCCAAAATGCACTGAATCTCTTAAGGCCTGGAGGCATTATCTCTGTCACTTGCTATATAGGTCACGATGAAGGTAAGCAAGAGACTGGCAATAGAAACATATGCAAAAAAACTTCCAAAAAAATATTTTACAGTCCTGCAATCTACTCGGATAAATAGACACGCCGCTCCCTTGATTATTTTGATTCAAAAAAATACTTAACTAAAAAAATATTTTTTTCTATTCCTATTAAATATCCATTCAAATTATAGCTCATATTAGATAGAAATTTAATTGCCTTAATTTGGATTAAAAAAATAACTATGATTTATATAAAGAGCCGTCGAGTTATAATAGAGTCTAAGGAGACGAAACTGTCTCTAAATGGAGGTAAAAATTATGGGTGAGTCTATTAAAGTAGATAACTCCTTTCATGAACTTTCAAGAGCCGGCTTTGTCAATGAAGCAACAAGCAGTCTTCTTAATGATTTAAAAGCGCATCCTCTATGTTCAAATGATGAACTGCAGCACATTGGCGAGCGAGTTAAAAATTTATCTCATGAAACCAGGCAGATTGACAAAACTCTAATTGAGCAATCTACTGAAAATATTATTTCATTATATGGAAAAATTCATACTCTTCAAATTGACCGAAGAGTGGAAGATATCGTTGATGATGCTTATTTCTTTGCTAAAGGCAAAGAAAAAACAAAAACAATTGCGAAAGACACCATTTTAAAAAAAATCGATACACTTGTAAATGATCATAGACTATCTGTTGAAAATCTAAAGTTTATACATTTAGCACGATCCCTACTGAATGAATCCTCTCTTCTTCCTAGAATCGGTGACGAAATATGCACCTATTATGAAGAAGAAGACCCAAATGCTAAAGTAGTATCTCTTTTTCCAAATCGAACAGAAGTTAGGGCACCTGATGAAAACCCAGGAGCAATATCTACAGCAGAAAATCTTTGGTCAATGTGCAGCGCCTTTGCAAGTGGAAACACAAAAGGAGTATTTAGTATTTATAATAAATTAGATAGAGATACGCAACGGAAGATCAACGAAGAACTGGAAAAGAATAATATTTCATTTGATAAATTAAGCACTGTAAAAGACATGAGACTTCATCAAATTTTACTGCAGGGATTTGTCATAGCTGCTCTAACGATAGCCAATAGAATATCTGGAGTAGAAGAAGAAATTACACCTAAGAAATTAGAGCAAATTCTAAAAGATTTAAAAGAGCTTTCCTCTTAAAAAAATGGGCTCAAAAAGAGCCCATTTAAACATTCCTACTTATTCACCTTACGAATAAACCACATATCATTTTTGGTATAGATTTTCATCTCACGCTCTGTAATGAATTTTTGTAATATTGCTTTTACAGACTGCTCTTTATAATTAGTACCACAAATCATCGAGCCATTAGGCAATCCTAAATAATACTTTGCTAAGTCTTTAGAAAAGTTACTTGCATCATATTTTAAATCAAAAAATAAAGTTCCTGGATAGGTTCTTGCCGAGGCATACTTGTCAAAAATCTCCTGACCTATATGAATCACATTTTTTTTACTTGCAATTACAGGAACGTCTTTTTGATCCATATATTCATTTATAGCCCCATCGATATAAAATGGATCACAGACAAATGCATTTTTCACTGTAGTGAATAGAGACAAGTACTGTTTTGGTCTATGCAGCGTATATTTTCCCTTGTAGTATACATTCGATCCATGTCTGCACGGTCCAAACCTTGCGATTGCAGTTTTTAGATTGCTTAGCTCTTTTTGGGTGAAAAAAGCGTCTTTTAACTCTCTTTGCTTTATGGATTCTCTTATCTTTTCTTGCTGAGATTTGAGAAGATTCTCCCAATAAGAAAAAGAAAGTTTATCTAGGGTAAATACTTGATCAGTAAGTCTCATATGCTGCTGCCGTAAGTAATACCGATCGATATCGCGATAGTCATTTACAAAAAGTACTGGCAAGTCACTTAACATTCTATCTACATCACCATGACTGATCACAGGAATAGTTCCTTTTTCAAGACCTGCGAAGGCATACTCACTACTAAATTTTTTTTCTTTTGAATCAGCTAAAAATCTAGCCGATTTTACAAGAGATGCAAAATTATTTGTTTTCTTCTCAATTATTTCCTCTTCTAAGCCATTTGACTCTTGATAAAACAAACAAAAGGGTTCAAATTCAAAGAATTTTGCAAGACAGCTATCTGATTTATTACTACTATCTTTCACGAGAAGCTCTTGATCTTTATCATTGATAAAAAGTTCTTTGATATTTCCAAAGCTTTTATCTTCTTTTGTTTGAAAATAACTTTCACCGTTTAAATTCTTCTGCAAAATGGGAATCGAGTAAAATTTGGATTTATGGGAAAGAGGCATATCTCCACTGAAGACAGTTGCAATTTTATTATCATAAAAAAGCGTCTTCAATGCCTTTTTAGAAGTACCATCAAAGACCTTTTGGGTTACCAGAAGATATGGATCTTCAATCAGTGGATGAACCACATTTAGAAAAATATCGAGAGATTCTGAATCAACAAAGACAAGATCCCCTATTTGAAACACATTTCTCAAATCCATTTGAAAAGTATTCACATCATTAATGAAATGCATTTCACCATTAGAGTAAAATCTATGATCACAAGTGTCGCCAAAGGGCCCAGAAGTCTTTGAAACCAATTGAATCTCATGCAAGTCTCTTACTTCATCCAGATCACTTTCTACGCTTTGCAGTGCACTTATAAAACAAAGACATAGCGATGATGCTATAAGCATTGTGTTAATAACTGACTTCATATTCACCTCTTTTAAGATTTATCGAAAAAAAGAATCCTATTCTAAATGTGCTCCCGAATGCAATTTATTTTTTGAACCAACCGTTTTACTCTATCAAAATAATAGAAAGATCCAGTTATTAAAAGTTGTCTGTTTTGCGCTTTTGCTTTGCTAAATGCAATTTCTAAATCTGATTCGAATGTATTTAAATTTGGACAAATCACATCCATACTCTTGGCATGTAGAAAATGAAGACAACCTTGTTTGTCTTTAGTGTCCTGCATGGCAAGAAACACTAGGGGAGTTTTCTTAAGTCGTAGAGAAAAAACCTTTTGATAAAGTGATTCCATAGCTTGGATATTATGGGCGCCATCTAGAATGATTTGAACCGAATCAGAGTTTATAATCTCAAAACGACAAGGAGGCGTTGCAGATAAACCTTTCTCTATACTTGCATTTGATATTCTAAGAGTGTTTTGCAAAACCTGGAGTGCACGTTTTGCAAGAGCGATATTCTCTTTATCAAAATCATCAAAATGGTCTTTGATCATGCTCAATGGAGCATTTTTTTCATTTGCAATTTTTCTAATTACAGGGTGATTTGCTTTAGGTCCAATTACAACAGGGACACTTTCTTTAATGATTCCCCCTTTTTGAAAAGCAATAGCATCTAAATTATCGCCAAGCATTTCCAAGTGATCCATCCCAAGAGTAGTTATAATAGACACCACTGGATCAATAACATTAGTTGTATCAAAATGCCCACCAATTCCTGTTTCTATCACTGCAATGTCAATCTTTGACTTCTTAAAAATCAAAAGAGCTAAAAACGTTGTGATTTCAAAAAAGTGGGATTGTAATCCCTCTTTTTTGAGAAGTGACATTAGAGTGTGATAAGCCTCATAAATCAGTTCCATCTCAACGGGCTTACCATTGATTTGAATACGTTCGTTATATGTATAGATATGAGGAGATGTAAATAGACCTACATTGTATCCTGACAGACTCAATGCCTTTGCAATTTTTGTACAGACGCTCCCCTTTCCGTTTGTCCCTGCAACATGAATCGTTTTATACTTTCTACTTGGAAATTCAAGAAGGGCATGAATCTGTTTTGCCTGCTCAAAATTTGAAACCTGAGAAGAGCTGTTTTTCAAAGAATACAGCTCTTGCAAAAATCCATTATTCATGAAAATTTACCAGGGCATCAAAATGATCTTTAGTTACAAAAGAACATCCCAAATATATTTGAGGCTTTATATCTCCATGAAAATCAGAGCCTCCTGTGATGAGTAAATTTTTCTGCTTAGCTAGATCAATCCATCTTTTTTCAATATCACTCGACATGCGAGAGTAATATCCTTCCAATCCATCCAGTCCCACATTCAAAACTTCAACAACAAACCTTCTTCTGCGAATAATATGTGGATGCGCTAGAATTGCGACACCTGAGCAGCTATGAATAAGATCGATGGTCTCTTTTACAGAAAAAGTATCCCCTTTGACATATGCGCATTTATCATCGCCCAAATACTTTTGAAAAGCCTCTGCAAATGTTTCTACATATCCTTTTTTGAGCATGATATTTGCAATATGGGGTCTTCCAATCACATTCGAGTGTGTGCTTTGAATAAGTTCCTCTTCAGAAATATCTATGTTAAACTTTTTGAGCTTGTTTAAGATGGCTTTATTTCTCTGAGTACGACGAAGTTCATGCCTCTTACAAAAAGCTATCATGTTCTCATCTATCTGAAAGTTATACCCTAAGATATGTACATTTCTTCCATTAAAGCTGCAGGAAAATTCGACACCTGTAACAAGCTTTATTCCAGCCTTTCTCGCTCGATCTAGAAGATCATCAGAATATGCTGCAACGCTATCATGATCTGTGATTGATAACCCGCTAAGACCTCTTTCCTTAGCTATTTCGACAATCTCTTCAGGTGTCTTTGTTCCATCAGAAATGCTACTATGACAATGCAGGTCTGCTCTAAATTCCATAAACTATATTTCGCTTGGAATTGATCGAACTTCGAGTTCAAGATCAATTCCTTCTTTCTCTTTTACTGTTTTTTGAATATGTTTCACAAGAGTGCGCACCTCCTCTGCAGAGGCTTTGCCTTTATTAATTATAAAGTTACCATGTATATCAGAGACTTTTGCATCCCCAATTTTCAATCCTTTCAGGCTGCATTTTTCAATAAGCGCTCCAGCGCTTATTAAATCTGGATTTCGAAAAATACATCCTACAGATTTTTCTGTTAGGGGTTGAGTCTTTTTTCGATACGCAATAATTTCTAATTGTTTCTCTCTTGCGAGTTTATTTTTTTGAAGGGTGAATCGACAAGCTACAATAGCGCCTTTTCTATCATGAAAACAAGACTTGCGATAAGAAAAGCTCAATTGATCTTTTCGGTAAATCTCATGTTTACCATCCATTGTGATGTATTCTACCTCAGTTATAACATTCGCTGTCTCAGATCCATTAGCACCTGCATTCATAAATACAGCGCCTCCGCAACTACCTGGTATCCCCGATGCAAACTCTAAACCCGTATAACCATCTCGAGCGGACTTTGAACCTAGATGCGAAAACGAATATCCAGCGCCCACATAGTATTGATTAGCTTCTCTTTTACAAAAGTAAATCTTATTTAATATGACAAGCGCATTTATTCCACTATCATCAAATAAACAGTTAGATCCCCGTCCCAAGATAAAGAAAGGTATCTTTTTTTCTTGGGCATACAAGATAGCATCTTGCATTTGTGAAATGGTAGTAACTTCAGTAAACTCTCTAGCCTTTCCACCAATCCCAAATGTGGTGTGCTTTTTAATATCGAAGTCTTTTTGCGTAACTATTTGGATCATATACTTCACTACAGTTATAAATTATAACGATAGAGGCAAAAAGGATCTTTTGCAAGGTAGTCTTATGAGATTTGCTGTTTTTCTGATTTAGAGAAATAAATTTTATCTAAAATAGCATTCACAAAGTTCGATCCTTCTTTAGATCCAAATTTTCTACACAACCGAATTGCCTCTGAAATAGCAACTTTAGGTGGTATATCATCACAAAATAGCATTTCATAAATGCCAAGGCGAAGTGTATTTAATTCCACAGAGGATATGCGGTCAAATTCATAATCATTAGAGCTTTCTTGGATCCAGTCATCAATCATTACTTTATGCTCCAAAGCAGCTTCCGCTTTCTCATGAGCTTGCATAATAATTTTTTTAGAAGTTGTGAGCTGATCCAGAATAACAGGATAATCTTCTCCTGAAGATCTTCCACCTATATCCTGACTATAAAATATTTGAAATACAATCTCGCGGAATTTTCTTTGTGGGATTGCCATATCATCTCCTGCTATTAGCAACAAGCATAACAAAGTCATCTATTCTATGCACGCATTGGATGAGATCTATAAAAAATATCAAATTAAACTAAAATGGATGAAAGCATTTTATATTAAGAAACTTAAGCTTGCAGAAAAATAACTGCTATTTATTATCTTGCCAGATTCTTGACACCTAAATTTTTTTTATATAAACACAAAGTTTTAATCGCATGAGAAATATAAGATGGATTGGATACTAGAATTAATTCGGGTTGGAAATATTTTACTCGCAACTTTTTTAGGAGCTCTCATTGGATTAGAAAGAGAAAGACATGTAGGTCTTGCAGGGATCAGAACCCACGCAACAGTAGCTCTTGGCGCCTGTCTATTCGGTTTTATTTCTTTGAACATTGGGGCTGGGGCAGATCCTTCTCGAGTAGCTGCTCAGATCGTAAGTGGAATCGGTTTTTTAGGAGCAGGAGTAATCCTGCGAGATAGAGGAAGAGTACGTGGATTAACTACAGCTGCAACACTTTGGGCAACTGCCTCTGTAGGCCTGTCTATTGCAAAAGAATTTTATATCTTAGGAATTGCATCCACGCTCATCATAATCGGAGTTTTATCACTTCATAGACTTCCAGGGTGGCAACCCTGGAAGTATAAAAACTTAAAAGATAAAAATATCCTCGATGATGACTAAAGACTTGATCTAAGCATCCAGCCAGCTTTCTCATGCACAAACATTCGTTTGTTCATCATGTCAGCTGTTGCTCCATCATGAGCACCTTCAACAAAAGACAAATTATCTCGAATAAACCTTGTAATTGTTTCATGGTCAACTAAAAGGGCATGTAAAATGTCAGTGGTTGTATGCTCCCCCTTCATTTCTTTGATAACTGAATGCTTACTAAAATTAGAAAAGGATCCTTCTGGAACAGATCCAAGAGCCTTCATTCGTTCAGCAATTTCATCAATGGCCTCTGCCATTTCTTCATACTGGCTTTGAAAAAGGAGATGCAAACTATAGAAAGTTGCACCTTTCAAATTCCAATGGGCATGCTGCGTTTTCAGATACAAACTATAAGTATTTGCAAGAAGTTTGTGTAAAAAGTCGCAAATTTGTGTGTTTTTCTCTGTATCAATTCCAAGATTTGGTGTCATAACGCCTCCTAAATAAAAGGTTTTTTGTATCATTTTTTCTCTTTTCTTGATAAACAAAACTTTTGCAAAAGACTTGAAAAGGAGTTTTTTTTGATTGGGATATTTTTAGACACAGAAACCAATGGCTTAGATTACCGAAAACACCATATTTTTGAATGTGCGTTTAAGTTCGTTGACCTAGAATCAGGTGAGGTTCTTATTTCATATGAGACAGTAATTGCTCACCCTGAAGAAATATTCAATGCAAGCGATCCAGAAAGTTTAGCCATTACAGAATTTACCTACGATGAGATTTCTATGGGGAGAGACAAGAAACAAGTCTCAGAGGAAATTCAAGCAATCTTTGCTCAATATAAAATCCAGAGAGGCAATAGCGTATTCATCTGTCAAAATCCCACATTTGACCGCATGTTCTTTTCAGAGCTTGTTGAGATTGATATCCAAGAAAAAAAGCAGTGGCCCTACCACTGGCTTGATTTAGCCTCAATGTATTTTGCCCTAGCTCTAAAAACTAGAAATACCAAGCCTTGGGTCACAGGTATTTCTAAAAATGATATCGCTAAGCAATACAGCGTTCCCGATGAACAAAATCCTCATCGAGCCATGAACGGTGTTGACCATCTAATCGCATGCTATGAAAAAGTAATTGGATTCAACTCCTAATCTACTAAAATTGCCATAGGTAATTTTCTACATATATCTTTTAAATAGAATGAACCAGGTTGACTACCCGTAATAAGGTCCGTCCAATCTGTATTTTCATACATTTTTGAAACGCAAATCTTGGTATCACACCAATCAACAACTTGATTTTTTAAGATTTTACTAAAAAATCTTCCAGCAATAAAGATCGCTTTTTTCCCATTGTCTTCTCTCATGAAAGCAATCACATGATTTTGCAACTTCCCTTCAATCTTTAAAGGTATATACTCCCCTTGCAAATATAGAGCTGGGTAATTTCTTCGATGATTTAACCCCAAATATGTAAGATAGAGCTTTATTAAACCTGTCGAAAAACTCTCTTGAATAAAAAAAACATCAGCGCCAATTTTTTCAGATTTCATCCTTTTTAGAAGATCAAATCGCTTTTCAAAATTAACACTTCTTCGATTATCAGGATCAACTAAACTATAGTTAAATAGCTCACAGCCCTGATATAGGTCAAAAACACCTGGAGACCCAAGTCTTACAATTAGTGCTGAAAGAGAGTTGTATTTACCTAGCAAATCCAGTCTTTCAAAAAAGGGCATAAAAGTGTTCCAAATCTCACACTCTTTTTGGAAAAGTTTTTCTATTCCAACTGTGAGTTTTTTTTCTATTGCAAGATTGGGTTTCAGCCAATTTGAATGAATTTTTCCCTCTCTAAGAGATTTAACCATGTATGCACTAAGTCGCTTGCCAATATCTATCAAAGAATGTGTTTCTTCAAAAACACCCAGTAAATTTTGATAGAAAAAATAGGCTACATTTTTATCTGGAAAAAGATTTCCAATCGTTGCTGTAACCACATTATGAAATTCATGTAGCCATTTGGAGAACTCATCTGGGATTTCACTTAATACGCAAAGCCTTGCCCGCATATCTTCTGAACGTTTTGTATCATGAGTAGAGTTGCATAAAAAACCAAAAGGAGTCTCTGTAAATCTCTCTTTATTTCTTTGATGGAACCCCTCAACATCTACCCCAAAAACATTTACATCTGATCCGACCTCATTCAAACAAAGCAAGCGATTATAAACATACAAAAGGGTGTCTTCATAACCCTTTGCCATCACAGAAGGACTCAATTGCTGAAATCGCATTACAAAGTTTCTCACAATCTCTTTATAAGAACTTTCTTGTTTTGAAAAAGCCTGCATTAAAAACTCAAAAACTGACTTTTTAATGGGAAGTTTTTCTAGGAATTTAAAAGTTTGCCTTATCACTTCCTCATCTTGCATATCTATAGAATGATTTTCTTTCGATAGATATGTCCTATACACTGGTAAACAGGCGAATAATTCGATGATCCCCTTTTCCAAATCACCTTTGGAAAAGGGGATTTCATGACCTGCAAATTGTATATACTTATAACAATCGGATGAAAGGGTTTTGATTTCAGAGTGAAGATATTTAACTGCAAATGCTTTCTTAAAGGTGTATAAAAGCTCTAATGCATCCATTTTAGCGTCTATGAACTCTTCATATAAAGTTGTAAACGCCTGATCATTTGAAGAGTCGACAAAGATTCCATTTAAATCTTTTAAAAATTCATAACCAACTGTTCCATTCACAGACCAACTGGACTTTAATCTCTCACCCGATTCTAATATTTTTTCAACAATTATATAAGGCGCGTGATCTATACCAAATTCATATTCCCATATAATTTTCTTAAGAGCTATTAGATCTATTTTTTCATTTGGAAACTTCTCTTTATAAAAATACAAAAACAAATGGTATGTGCTATGGCGATATAACCATTTAAAAAATACTTTCGGCTCATAAAAACCATCTGGATGATCGATGCGAATTCCATCTATATATCCTTTGGCATATAACTCAAAAACAAACTTGTGATACTCCTCGAATACATCTTCATCTGACATCCTGAGCGCTGGAAGATCATTAATATCAAAAAATCTTCGATAGTTAATGGTTTCATTGGCAAGTTGCCACTCTTCAAGCAGATAATACTGTTTGGATAATAGGTTTTCAAAGCGGTCTTTATACAAATTATCTCTTTTACAAAAATTAGATATATTCTCATCTAGACCTTTTCGAAAAGATGGGTCTGATTGATATAGAGAAGCTATTTGAAGTTTTAACTCTTCACATTTTTGAAACCTCTCCACTTTATCAATATCTTGTTTCGCATCAAATTTGGAAATAGCTGTGACTTTTTCAAACAATTCATTCGCCCCTTTTTCTGGAAGAAAATAAGGCGAAGTTTCCATGGAAAGAGGGAGTTTTCCCTCTTTCCATATAAGATAAAACTCTCCATTTGCATGCTTTATTGTAAAAGCGTGGCTTTCCAAATAATCAGAAAGTGGTTTTTCTAAAATAGGAAGAAGAATCTTTTCATGTAGATGGGAACTACTGGGATAAAAGTGAATATCAAAAATTTTTGCGCAAAATGAATGCATACCATTTTCTAATACATCTTTCCACCAAAGGTTCTCGCAATCCCCTGCCATGTGATTGGATACTAAATCAAAGATAGAACCCATTTTATGCTGCTTTAGCTTTTTTGTGAGCTCTAAATACTCCCGATTCGATCCTATCTCTGGATTAATTACGTGAGGGTCTACAATATCGTAACCATGCAAACTCCCCGCCCTTGCTTTAAGATAAGGAGAAAGATAGAGGGCATCAATGTCTAAAGATCTAAGATAAGAGATATTATGCAGCACATCTTGAAATCTAAAATCTTTATGTAGCTGTAAACGATACGTTGATACAGGTATTGTTATTTGTTTTGAGATAGACCCAATAAAAGCATGTACAGATCTAATAGAGATATTTTTCTCAATCTCACTTTGCAAAACTCTCTTTTGAAATCCAAACTGCATATCGAAACTCTTTTAAATATTCTGCATACGATCAATACTCTCTTAGCGTCAAGCTCTTTTCAAAATATTTATCGAATTTTGAAATGAAACATAAATTTGGATATAAAACTCTTTGTCTTATAGACAAAAAAGAAATAAAATAGGTCCTTAAAAAGAATTTAAGTAACAAATATGACAAATACCCACATTAAAATAGCAGTTGGCATGTCAGGTGGTGTCGACTCTTCAGTTGTAGCCTATCTTTTAAAACAGAAAGGTTACGATGTTTTTGGAATCTTTATGAAAAACTGGGAAGAAAAAGACGAAAATGGAGAGTGCAGGTCAAAAAATGATTATGAGGATGTAGCTAGAGTTTGTGAACATATCGGCATTCCCTACTACAGCGTAAACTTTTGCAAAGAATATGAGGAAGATGTCTTCTCTCATTTTTTAGAGGAAATCCAAAAAGGATTTACCCCAAACCCTGATATTTTGTGTAATCGAGAAATCAAATTCAAGGCGCTACTTAATAAAGCTCTTTCACTTGGAGCGAATTTCTTAGCAACCGGTCACTATGCCTCGATACAAGATATCGATGATAAAAAGGCTCTTTGCAAAGGGCTCGATAACACCAAAGACCAAAGTTATTTTCTCTATACTTTAAAAAGTAATCTTTTAGAAAAAATCCTTTTTCCACTTGGAAATATGGAAAAAAAGGAAGTTCGAAAAATAGCAAAAGAAATTGATATCCCAGTGCATAGCAAAAAAGATAGTACCGGTATTTGCTTTATAGGCAAAAGAAATTTCAAAGATTTTCTGCATAACTATATTGCCTATAAAAAAGGCAGTTTCATTGATCTAGAGGGTAATGCTTTAGGAGAGCATCAAGGATCTGCATTCTATACGATTGGCCAGAGAAAAGGACTTGGAATTGGTGGCCCTGGAGATGCCTACTTTGTCGCATCAAAAGACATCAAAAATAATACCGTGACATTAGCACAAGGATCTGAGCATCCAGCGCTCTTTGCAAGTAAGCTAACTGCCACTGATATATCTTTTGTTGGAAATCTACCTATTGAATTTCCTGTGCGTTGCAAAGCTAAAATTAGATACAGACAAGTAGAGCAGCCCTGCACAATCGAAAAAATAGATGGAGATACTATTTTCGTATGCTTCGATGAACCGCAAAGAGCGATTACGCTTCGACAATCTATTGTGTTCTACATGGAAAATATTTGTCTTGGTGGAGCAATGATTGCATCTATAGGGGACACTCTTTGGGATTTAAAAATAAAGCGACGTCTAAAAAAAAGCAAAAATCATTAATTACATCAATCTGAAACAACCGACTCTCCTCTAATAGATCACTTATTTCGTTAGAGCTTTTGTTCTTCTTTTCAAGAAAAGACTAGTATGTCATAGAAAGTAGAAAGGGAAAACAGGAGTGTTATCATGAAAGTATTTATTCTTTCTATATTGTGTCTTTTTGCATCAAGTGTGATGGCCGAAGAAGAACTTGCAAATATCTTTACCCCAAGTAGTGGTTATAATCCCAAAGAGATTGTTTATGATTATGTGGAAGCCTTCGAGGAAAATGATCAGGATAAACTTAAGGATGTTCTTGCAAGTGGCTACAAAGTAGTTGATTTAGATCCAATTTATTCCAGGTATCAAGATAAACACGATGAACTTGGAATCGATATTTTAACAAGGGCAAATGCTATGCAAAAAGCTCTTCCAAAATTCAGCCTAAAAGTCGTCGAAGCCGTTTGGGAAGGAAGCACAGTTGTCGCTGTCATGAATCTAGATGGAACTATGAGAGGCACATTTTTAGGTGTAAAACCAGATGGTCAGCAGGTATCGATGAAAATTGTATCTATTTTTACAATTCGAGATGGAAAAATAACTGAGATCCAAGAGATGTGGAATGAATACTCTGTCATGAAACAAATCGGATATATTGCACTCTAATGAAAATATCGCAAGGGTATCAAATTCTCATTGGCATTGGCGTTGGAATAGTTCTTGGATTATTTTTGGGTCCCATCTGCTCTATTTTCAAACCTATTGGAGATGCATTTATCATGTTTATCCAAATGGTGGTCTTGCCCTATATCCCCTGCTCTATTATTCATGGACTAGGTTCCACAAAGCCAAGTGTTGCTAAACAACTCTTTAAAAAAGGTTGGGCATTTTTACTTCTGCTATGGGGCCTTGTTCTATCCTCCATATTTTTAATTAACCAACTTTTTGTTATAAAGTCACCCTACTTAGTATCCACAACCAAAAATTCATCGTTTGATCGAAACTTTTTGAAATATATTGTTCCAGAAAATCCTATTTATGACTTAGCAAATAACATCGTTCCAGCTGTTGCTATTTTTGGGATATTAATTGGAATTGCAGTGATGCATTTAGAGCATAAAGAACCTCTTATCTCTTTTTTAGAAAGAGTCAATAACACTATTGAAATGATTCTAAAAGGAATCACAAAAGTTGCACCCATTGGCATATCAGCACTTTTTGCTTTTGCTGTTGGAACAATTGAAATGGGAACTCTTGTCAAACTTTCTATTTATGTTCTGCCACTCATAGCACTTGTATTTTTATTTGTTTTTTGGGCACTCCCTGCTGTTTTGATGAGTTTTACTCCACTTCGATATAAGGAAATTATTGGTGAGTTTAAAACAGGCTGTATGCTTGCCTTTATGATTGGATCGCCAAGTATTGCAATCCCCTACTTAAACCGATGTATCAAAAAATACGCTGATAAGTATCACATTCATGATAAGGAACTCCATAGCGCCTCTCAGACTATTGTACCCATTTCTTATACGTTTACGCAACTCGGGTCACTGCTCATTCTTTTTTATATCATGTTTCTCTCTTTCTATTATGGCCTACCCATAAATATGACAGAGAGAATATTAATTTTTCTAATCTCAATACCAATGTCATTTGGAGGCCATGAACTGTCTCTGAATTCAATTACGTTTTTAACCAAAGAGCTACAATTTCCAAGTGGAAGTATTTCAATCTATGATCAAACATCCATGGTTACCGAAAATTTTTTAGTACTCTTAAGTGTAGCTAGCATGATCACCTTTTCAATTCTACTACTTCTTGGGTACTACAAAAAGTTAAGGATTCATTTAGGGCATCTGTTCAAGCACTTAGCTTTATTTTTTGTAATAGTAACAGGTCTTATTTACTTTAGTAAAAATATTGTCCGAGATGATTTGTCACCAGCTATTTCCAGTAAAGATTTAAGTGTCCAAGAAATTTATCCCAATGATGTCCCTACAACCATTTCAAAACAAACTGTATATGGCATGGGTCCAGTCGATCAGCAAGAAGATCGAATTCTTACAAACATATTAAGAAAACGAAAAATAAGAGTTGGTTACTACCCAAATATCCCCCCCTTCTCTTACTTTAATAAGCAGGGGCAACTTGCAGGCTACAATATTGCCTTTGCATATAAACTGGCGCATGATCTCAACTGCTCCATCGAATTTATTCCCTTCGAGTTCCAAACGATGCAACAGGATTTACAAACGAACCAATTCGATATTGCGATGGCCCCCGTGCAACTTTCTACAAATGTAATGCGTGATATTGCCTTTACAGAATACTACCTCACATCGCCAGTCGTTCTTGTAGTAAAAAGAGAGAAACAAGACCTCTTTACAAACTTAGATGAAGTGAAGAAAAATCCCAACCTAAGTATTGCAGGATTTATTAACTATTTTAAAATTGCAAAAGAGAGTTTTCCATTAGCTAAACACGTAGAAATCACGACAATTGAAGGTCTTAAAAAACTACCTGTAGAAGCTTTTGTTTGGTCAAAAATAGAAGCTGTAGCATTCGCTCGAGAAAATAAAAATTTCGTTGTAGTCGAATATGGTCAAAAACTTGGAAATGAATACTTTTCCTATCCGGTAAAGGTTGGCGCTGATCACTTTAGAGGCTTTTTAAATCAATGGCTTACACTCCAACAAAATATTGGTTTTACAGATAAGCAGTATGACTACTGGATGGATGGAGAAATCCCTCAAACAAAAACTCCTAGATGGAGTATCATACGTAATGTGTTTCATCTAAATTAGAGCCCTCTTATGAAAAAACGTATTTTTACAATAGCAACGCTTCTTTGTTTTGCTTTTTGTAGCTCTTTTTTGGCATATCTTTATTTTAATCAAGATAACATGCTCTTTTTTGCTGAAACCACTCCCAAAGAATATACCTACTCGTATAAAGAAAAATTTGACGAAGTCTATCTCGACACTCCCGATGGCGCCTGTATTCATGCCCTTCATTTTCAAGTAAAGAATCCAAAAGGAGTAATTTTATATTTTCATGGTAGAGCCTCTAATCTAGAAACATACTGGGGTCGAGTTGGTAAGGTCTTTACTAAAAGAGGTTATGATATCTTCATTGCAGACTATCGTGGCTTTGGCAAAAGCACCGGACTACGCACTGAGCAAACCATGCTAAGTGACGCCGTTTTGCAATATGAGCATCTCCTGACCAAATATGATAAAAAAGACATCTCTTTGTATGGAAGATCTCTTGGAACTGGTATTGCAACATATGTTGCATCAAACTTCGACGCAAAGCAGCTTTTTTTAGAAGCTCCGTATTTAAGTATGTTAGATTTAGCAAATCGCAAGTTTTCACTAGTTCCTAAATTTCTGGTCAAAAAAATTCTAAACTATCCACTCCATTTAGATCAGTGGATTACAGATGTATCCTGCCCCATTTATATATTTCATGGAACATGTGATGGTTTGATCCCCTATGCATGTAGTGAAGAGCTATTTCAAATCTGCCCAGATAATGCTGCCTCATCCCTTATCACAATACAGGGTGGTGAGCACAATAACTTATTTCACTTTCCCGAATACAACAAAGCGATAGATAAAGCCCTTTTATAAATTCCAGGTGTGAACATATGGTGTTGCAATGGCAATACTATATAAGCTATCCGACTGTAATATTTACAGCAGATCCTATAATGCGAAGAGAATCCATGAGCTCCTCAAACTCTTTAGGACTGATCGTTTGGTCCTTGTCAGAAAGGGCTTTTTCAGGTGTTGGATGCATCTCAATCATCATGCCGTCGCAACCAGCGGCAAGACTCGCTCTTGCAACAGCTGGAACGATATCTCGTATTCCAGTTCCATGAGATGGATCTGCAATGATTGGCAGATGAGAAAGCTTTGCAAGAATTGGAATGGCTGCTACATCGAAAGTGTTTCTGCTGTAAGATTCAAAGGTTCTAATCCCTCTTTCACACAGCATGATATTTTGATTACCTCTTTCGAGTAAATACTCAGCAGACATAAGCAGGTCTTTATATGTTGCGCTCAGCCCCCTTTTTAAGAAAATGGCCTTGTCTGATTTGCCAAGCTTCTTAAGAAGAGAAAAGTTTTGCATATTACGAGCGCCAACTTGCAAGATATCAGCATATTTAGAAATAAGCTCGATTTGATCTCCATCCATTACTTCAGTAATCACAAGTAGCCCATATTTATCAGCTGCCTCTCGAATATAGCGAAGCCCCTCTTCTCCAAGTCCTTGAAAAGAGTAGGGAGAAGTTCTTGGTTTAAAGGCGCCGCCTCGTAATATTTTTACATTTTGAGAAGCTACAATTTTTGCGCACTCCATAATTTGATCTTTGGATTCAATCGAACATGGTCCAACCATCATAGCAAGTTCTTGAGATCCAATTTTGACGCCATTAATATCAATCACTGTTTTCTTCTTTTGGTACTCTCTAGAAGCTAGTTTATAGGGATGAGAAAACTGCAATACTTTTTCAACAAAGGGAAGTTTTTCAAACTCCTCAGCTTTGATTTCATTTTGTGAAGAATTTACAAGAGAAAGCGATGTTTTATTTTCATGAACAGTTCTATGCACATCAAAACCCATCCACATTAGTTTCTGAACTAAGGCATCTACATCTTTTGGTGTTGCTTTTTCTTGAAGTATGAGTAACATCTATTTACCTTGGGTCTAAACTTTTAGTGAGACTTGTCATCGCAGCTTTTACAAGCTTTTTTTCCATTGCATCAACAAATAGGGAACCTACTATAAATCCATCTGCAATTTCTAGGACTATTTTTGCCATTTCCTTACTTTTTATTCCAAAACCAATGCCAATTGGTTTGTCAGTAATTTTTTTTATCATTGAAACTTTATCTTCTAAATCAGTGGGAAGTTTATCTTTTACGCCTGTTGTTCCTTTTTGACAGGCGTAATATATAAACCCCGAGGATTCTTGTGCAATTTTCTCTTGTCGTAATGCGGTTGTAGATGGCGCTACAACAAAAATCATGTCTAAAGAGGCATCTTGGATGCTTTTTTTTATTTCTTCAGATTCCTCCGGGGGCAAATCAACAATCAAAAAACCATCTACGCCAGCTTGTTTAGCTTTTAGTAAAAAATCCTGAAAGCCTTTTCGAATCGGATTGAAGTAACTAAACAAAATAATTGGAGTATCAGATTGCTTCTTAATTTCAGAAACCATATGGAGTACATCTTCTTTTGTAATCGAATGAGTAAGCGCTCTTTGCATTCCCTTTTGAATAACTGGCCCATCTGCGATGGGATCTGAAAAAGGAATGCCTATTTCTAGAATATCTACTCCCCCTTCGATCATTGCTAGAGCCATTTCAGTTGCGTACTTGATTCCACCATCACCTGCTACCAGGTACCCTACGAAGGCTTTTTTCCTTGCAAAAACATCGCGTATTTTACTCATGATAGAATCTCTTTTTCAAAGTTTTGAAAAAGCTGAGGAAGATCCTTATTACCTCTTCCAGAAAGGTTAATCACAATAACTTTGTCTTTAGGAAGGGTTTTAGCGATTTTAGAAACATATGCTAATGCATGTGAAGATTCAAGCGCTGGAATAATTCCTTCTGTTTTGGCAAGAAGTTTAAAAGCATTTAGGGCCTCTTTATCAGACACTTTTTCATAACTTGCTCTTTTTTGATCAAAGAGCTCAGCGTGAGCCGGACCTACACTTGGATAGTCCATACCTGCAGATATCGAGGAGGTAACAGCTATTTGTCCGCTATCTGTCTGCAAAAGGTAAGAGTAAGCTCCATGTAAAACTCCAGGAGAGCCTCCTGAAAACCTTGCTGCATGTTTGCCAAGATCATTTGAAGACCCACCTGCCTCAACGCCAATAAGAGTGACTTCAGTATCG
Source organism: Chlamydiota bacterium (assembly GCA_021772245.1). Taxonomy (GTDB): domain Bacteria; phylum Chlamydiota; class Chlamydiia; order Chlamydiales; family Simkaniaceae; genus JAJFMG01. The sequence continues at coordinate 18,075 of JAJFMH010000024.1, forward strand.
TGAATAAATGAAGAAAAAGCCCCAATTGCATTGGATCCTCCTCCAACGCATGCGATAATATAATCTGGATTCTTTCCAATTAATTGTATCATCTGCCTTTTGATTTCTTTCCCAATTACAGATTGGAAATGCGCAACCATTTCAGGATATGGATAGGGGCCCAAAGCAGATCCAAGGCAGTAGTGAGAATGTTCATAAGATTTAGCGTAGTCACGCATAGCTTCGTTAATTGCTTCTTTTAGTGTTGCGCTTTCATCACCAACTTGAATTACAGTTGCTCCAAGAAGTTGCATTTGCTTTACATTGGGTTCTTGCCGCGTAGCATCTTTTTTTCCCATATATACGATGCATTCAAGATCAAAATAAGCGCAAGCGGTAGCTGTTGCAACGCCATGCTGGCCCGCTCCAGTCTCAGCTATAATTCTTTTCTTACCCATTTTTTTAGCGAGTAAGCACTGCCCAAGGGTATTATTGATTTTATGCGCTCCCGTATGTAAAAGATCTTCCCGTTTTAAATAGATGATTGGACCATCAATCGCTTTGCTAAAGCGATCAGCTCTTGTGAGAGGAGTTTCACGACCAGCATACTCAGTTAACAATGAGTGAAATTCTTCTAGAAAAGATGGGGTATGTTTTAAGGTATTCCAAGTGTCTGCAAGCTCTTGAAGTGGCGTTATTAAAAGTTCTGGGACAAATTGCCCTCCATACTTTCCAAAATATCCTTTTTTTGTCATGAGGTTTTCTCCACATTTGTAACAAAGGATTTGAGCTTAGAAAGATCTTTTACTCCAGGACTTGATTCGACCCCTGTTGAAACATCTACGCCATAGGGATGAAAACTTTCAATAATCTCAGACACATTGGAAGGATTTACCCCCCCTGCAATAAAGCACCTAAACTTCGGATTCATTTGAAAGTCCTTTTTTGGAAATGCTTTTCCAACGCCTGGAGTTTGGCTATCATATAACAAATAATCTCGCTTGGGATCTAAATCATCTGGAATCGATTGTGAATCAGCAAATGGCAAGACAAAAATTCGAGAAATATCACTTTGAAGATTAGTATGCTGATCTCTAGATATTTTCCCATGGAGCTGCGCAACTTTTATTCCTGTAAAGGATAGAATCATATTCATAGATATTGCGTTGTGCTCTGTAAATACGGCAACCGGAACACAATCCATATTGGAAATTGTATCAACAATTTTTTTTGCTCGCTCTTTTGAAATAAACCGAGGAGATTTAGGCTCAAAAACAAGCCCTACAAAATCAGCACCAGCCATAGCAGCAAACTTTGCTGAATTTACATCTACAATACCACAAATTTTGCTCTTGGTTTGAGTCATAACCTTCTCCGGATTTCTTGCAGCATATGGCAAGGATCTTTTGCTTTAACAAGCATCTCTCCAATCAAAGCTCCATTAAAACCTTGCTGGGAAAGCTCTTCAACTCTTTCAATCTGAGATATACCCGATTCTGCAATGGTAATGACATCATTTGGAATTTTTTCAAGCATATTTATGCAAAGATTTGGATCAACATCTAGAGTTTTGAGATCTCTATTATTAATCCCAATAATTTTTGCTTTGGCATCAAGGGCAATTTGAAGTTCTTTTTCAGAATGAACTTCTACTAGAGCATCGAGTCCCATAAAATCTGCCGCGTCAATAAACTCTTTCAAATTACTTTTTAAAAGAGAAACGATAAGTAATACGGCGCTTGCTCCATAATACTTCGCCTCAGCAATCTGATATGGATCAATGATAAAATCTTTTCTAAGCACAGGTAATTTTGTTACTTGCGCAATTTTCTCTAAATCAAAAACAGAACCACTAAATCCTTCCTCATCAGTAAGAACTGAAATGGCATCGGCGCCCCCTTTTTCATACTGCAAGGCGTGTGCTACAGGATCCTCAATCGCAGCGAGTTCTCCTTTCGAGGGAGACCTTCTCTTGATCTCAGCAATAATGGCAAAAGAAGAATTTTTTAAGGCATTATAAAATGCATTTGTGTTCTTTTGCCCTTTCAAAATGATATGAATCGGATGATCCGAATTATTATCGATAGTTTTTCGAAAAAGAAGAACTTCTTCTTTTTTAATCTTTTCAATTTTTTCTAAAAACGACATTTAACGATCCACCCTTCTCCACTTATCTAATAACTGGAGTGGCAACTTTTTCTCCACTGTTTCCTTTGCCTTTAAATATCCTTCTGCAAGGGACTCTACAATTCCGAAGCAATATGCTGCGAATGAGGCGTTGAGACAAAGAGTATCTAAAATAGGTCCCGATTTACCAGCTAAAGCATCATAAAGAAGTTTTGCATTTGTTTGTTTATCTCCGCCTTGTAAATCTCTAAGGCTGCATCTTGGTATTGCTAAGTCAGTTGGATTAAATACATACTTTTTTTGCTTGTCACCATATATTTCAATGATATCACAAGGCCCAATTGGGGTGATTTCATCAATGCCATTTGCGCAAACAATAAAAGCTCTTTCTATCTTTCTTTTTTGCAAGATATCAGCATAGAGTTGCAAGTATTTCTGATTGGATACTCCAATTAGAAATTTTTTAGGATTCGAAGGATTTAGTAAAGGTCCCAGTAAATTAAAAATTGTTCGAATGGATAGGGATTTTCGGATCGCCGCTACTTTTTTCATAGCAGGATGAAAACAAGGAGCAAACATAAATCCAATTCCTATTTTCTCAATGGAATTTGCTACTTGACTTGGAGTTTGTTCTATAGAGATACCCAGCTCTTCTAGAACATCCGCTGATCCACAATTCGAAGAAGAAGAGCGGTTACCATGTTTAGCAATAAAAACTCCCATGCTAGCTGCAATGATGGAGGCGCCCGTTGAAATGTTTACAGTATTTGCTAAATCCCCCCCTGTTCCAACAATGTCTAGGGTATCAATAGATATTGGTACATTAATCATGACTCTTTGCATGCACGCGCACGCGCCCTCAATCTCTTCAGAAGTTTCCCCTTTTTGATGTAAAAACTCTAAGAAAGCAGCTGCTTTTTTTTTGTCCATGCCTAGTAACATCTGCGAAATCATAAAATCTACATCGTTGGCGCTTACATCTTTTTTTTCTTGCACCTTAGCAATAATAGTATCTATTCGTATATCATCCAATATAGTCAAGCCTCTCTGCAAAGATCTAAAAAGGTCTTTATTATAATCTCGCCAGATTGAGTGATAATAGATTCCGGATGAAATTGCACACCGTAAAGAGGTTTAGACTTATGTTTTATAGCCATTAGATCTCCCAACTCATTTTCAGCTATGATTTTAAAACAATTTGGAAGTGTTGTTTTATCAACTACTAAGGAATGGTACCTTGCAGCTTTAAACGGCAACGGCATTTTTTGGAAAAGCCCTTTTCCATCATGAAAGATAAGTGTTGATTTTCCATGTACTATTTTGCTTGCTGTAATTACTTTTGCCCCATAAGCCTCCCCCATGGCTTGGTAACCAAGGCACACTCCAAGAATAGGAATATTAGCTGGGCATTTTTTAATCAGCTCCAAACATATTCCTGCATCACGAGGCGCTTTGGGACCAGGTGACAGAATAATTCCAGTAGGTTTCAACGCTAGAATCTCATCAACTGACATGGCGTCATTTCTAATAACTTTTACATCTTGATGCTCTGCAATCATTTGATAAAGGTTGTAGGTAAAGCTGTCATAGTTATCAATAAGAATAATCATGAAAGCCCCCTTGCACTTTGAATGGCCTCAAGCATTCCCTTTGCTTTTTGCCTTGTCTCAAGAGCCTCAGATATTGGATCTGAATCATACACAATGCCAGCACCTACTTGAATAGTTGCCAAGGAATCTTGAATGGTTGCCATTCGAATAGCAATGGCGCTTTCTAAATTCCCCAAATGATCTACCATACAAATCGCGCCGCCATATACTCCTCTGGGTTTCCCTTCCAATTCTTGAATGATTTCAACAGCTCGAACTTTCGGCGCTCCAGAAAGTGTTCCTGCTGGAAGCGTTGCAGCAATAGCATCAATCCAATCTAAACCTTTTAACATCGTAGCGCATACACGTGATGCTAAATGCATCACGTGAGAAAACCTCTGTACAAATTTCAATTTTTCAACATGTACAGATCCAGGTTCTGCAATTTTTCCCAGGTCATTTCTTGCAAGATCTACCAGCATCATATGTTCAGCATCTTCTTTTGGGTCCTTCATAAGCTCGTTTGCGAGTCGCTCATCTTCATCCTGATCGTGAGATCTTGTGCGGGTACCAGCTAGTGGAATCGATTCTAAAGAGCGATCACGCAAGCTTACAAGTTTTTCAGGTGAGGCGCCAATGAGCGCAAACGAACTTGTTTCAATATAAAACATATAAGGCGCCGCAGAAATAAAACGGAGCGATCGATAAATTTCAGGAAGCTCTTGCTGAATTTTTGCTGTAAAAATACGAGACGGTACGATTTGAAAAGCATCTCCTCTTTGAATATATTCCTTTGCTCTTGTAACCTTGTTTCCATATTCCTCATCTGATATTTCAGGATGAATTTCAGTATAAGATTCTTTTTGCTTAGTACGCTCTTCTTTAAATGAGATTAAATTTTGATGGATTTTTTTGATTCGCTGAAATGCGAGTTCATAATCATGTGCTAGATTTTCAGATCTTGCCGCGACTACGCTCACAATCATTTTTTGACTTTCATGATCGAAGAGAACCTGTTTATCATGAAATTGAAAAAATAGATCTGGCATTTTTTGGCTTTTATCTAAAAATGAGATTGCTTGCTCAAAATAGGAAATAGCTTCAAAGGAAAAGTATCCAGATAGTCCCCCAATAAAACCACCAAGTGGTTTTATACTCCCTATTTTATATTTTTCTTGTAAATCTCTGACAACTAAAAGAGGATCTCTAGTTTCCGTGGAAATATTACCATCACTTTTCAAAGTGCAATTATTTCCAACAGCCTTCATCTCAGCAACTGGATCAAACCCTATTACAGAGACGCGCCCCATGCTTGGATGGATATGAGCAGATTCCAAAAGGGTTATATCTTGAAATTCTTTCCGAATTGCCTGCAAAGCGAGTATTGGTGTCATCAAATCAGCAGGGAATTCTTGAAAAACAGCAATTTTAGAATGCGTTTTTGCAAGTGTTATAAAGTCTTCTTCTTCTAATTTTTCAAACATAATTCTACTCAAAATGTCGGATTAACTTTTGTTTTAGCTTAGATTCTATTCTCTTTAAGGCGTTGGAACCCCTTGTAATTTTTGCAATGCTTAGGGAAAAATCTTTCGCTATTTCTCTTTGGCTCTTTTCTTTTTTTAAAAGTGCCTCAATGATGATAACTCTTTTTGCAATTGCCTCCATTTCTTCTGGTGTCAGAAGAAGATGAAGCAACAGCTCTAATTCTTTTGTGTTCTTTTGCGCTTTGATTAGCTTAATAAATTCTGAAAAACCATCCATCTCTACTCTCCCGCCTAATGGTGTAATGTTACAACATTACACCATTACTTGTCAAACTACAGTTAGCTTACGCAAGAGAAATTAATACATCCTATTTATTATTAATATTTTGAGAAGCAGAGTCTTCTAAAAGCAATTGATAGATATCGATGTCTTTTTGCAAAGTTTCCCTCGATAAATATTCTCCAGTTTCTAGATTTTTTACAGAAATAATTCGTAAATGGGGATTTTGTAGACTGGTTGATTTCATCCTGTATAGGACTCTTTCCCTCTTTGTTCTAAGAGCAAATTCAACAGGCGCTCTTGAACCGTTAAATTTTCCTGAAATAACGACGTTTCTATGAAACTTAGAAAGTATGGATGTTCCATCAAAAAAAGTAGGGGCATCTAAATTATCATCTTGCAAAACAACATCTAAAATTGTTGGGAAAATATCGATATGAGAGCTCATCTCAGGCTTGTTTGATAAATTATTAAATGTTTTATTATCTCCCAGCTTATAAAAAATGGGAGGTGTAATTTGCATATCACTTAAATTTGAGGCATGAAATAAATTTCCCTCTTCATAAAATTCTTCTCCATGATCGCCTGTAACAACGATAATAGAATCCTCGTAGAGATTTTTTTTCTTAAGCGACATTAGAAATTTTCCAAAAAGCGAATCAACGTAATGAATTGAGTTGCGATATCGATTCTTAATTGACTCAATACCTTTTTTCTCATCAAACATCCGAAGATGAGCAGATGGAGCATTGATCTCAATGTAGGGCACCTCGTAATCACTTGGCCAACTATAATTGAAATGCGTCGAATCCAAGAAAACAATATGAACTTGACCTGAGGCCTCTGTTATATTTTGCATCAGGTGATCTATTGTTTGCGCATCAGAGCGATGTGCATTTTTTACATCGCTATGGGGAAAATCAGTAAACGAATCTAATAGCTTGTGATTCTCTCCGAACATGATCTCGTCTAAGTGATAGTATTTAAGCATAGATCCTGAATGCACATGAATCTGATATCCCATTTTTTTTAGGAGGCTAAGCGGTATGCTTCCTTCTGTATTTCCCTGCATTCCATACTCAGCCCAGTAAAGAGACTCATTGCTATGCATGATCGAATACCAAGATTTATGGGTTGCATTTGCATTTGAATACGTTTCAGGAAGAGATATATTCTCAGATGCAAACCGTGCTAGATGAGGCGCATTTTCAGGGGTAATAAAATCTTTACGCAGTGACTCAGCAATAAATAAATAGATATTGGGCTTGTTTTCAATTGAAAATGTCAAATCTTCAATCTGATTTTTTAGATTTTTTTCATTGCGCAGTGGTGAAAAAGAAAAAGAAGATTGTAAAGATGGATACTTCGTTCCAAAGTAAGTCTTTTTCCATGGAAGTAGAGTTTGGTAAGACTCCATTTTATCCATAGAAACACCACTCATTACATAGACTTCAATGATAACCAGAATCAATAATGAACTTCCTGCAAAAAAACCAATTTTTTTTACATGAAATCGATTTTTACCTGGGAAACTGAGTTGTTGCAGCCATTTATAAATAATTATTCCGATGCAAGGAATAGCTAGAGCTATCGGAAATAACACTAAAAACCAGACTTGGAGTGGAATACCGATTAAATAAAGTTGCTCCAAAAAATTATCAAATGTTTCATCTAAAACTACAGAAAGAGCGCTCCAAAAAGAAAGACTCATAAATCGAATCAAAATGAAATCAATACAGTGGATTAATAAGAATAGAAAGCAACCTGCAATAAAGAGATGATAGATTTTTGAAGCAACTCTTCCTTTGATACACAATGCAATTATGCAGATAAATGACACCTCTAGAAGTGTCTGCAGGTATGATTCTAGTAAGAACACTTTCGATATATGAAGAGAGATATCATTGGATAAAGAAATCTGCAACGTGTCAATAACAAGCAAAAAAATAGCTATAATAAAAAAAAACCAAAAGTTAAAAAAAACTACTTTCTCATCTTTATTATTCATTTTGACAGATCTAATTACTAATTACTCAAACAACCTTTCTGTTAACTATTGATTATTAACTTGTCAACAGTTATTCAAAAAAATAGATAAAGGTTCAAAATGAAAAATAACTATATCCAGTTAACCGGCCCTCTTTTTGAGCAGATTGAAATAGAAAAAATATTTCCCGACTCAAAATATTTTGTAGATTGCACTCCAAAGGCAGATCCGTTACAGATCGAAGAAGAGTATAAAAAAAGATGCGTCGAACCCGATTTTAATCTTAAAGCCTTTGTAAAAGAGCACTTCGAACCACCTATTACTTTTGAAAAGAAAAGAAAAATGAACGCATCCATTCAAATGTATATTGAAACTCTTTGGAAAGATTTGTTGTGCGAATTTCCTCGAATAGATCACTCGAGCATCATTCCTCTTCCAAAGCCTCACCTCATACCGGGAGGACGCTTTCGAGAGATCTACTATTGGGATAGTTACTTTGTGGCGCTCGGTCATATAAAAAATCCCCAAATTATCAAAGATATGGTCACAAATTTTTCTTATTTGATTAAAACATATGGTTTTGTTCCAAATGGTAACCGTATCTACTACTTATCTAGATCACAACCACCTGTATTTTCTCTTCTGCTTCAATTAATCAAAACAGTAGATGAAAAATTTGCTCTCTCTCATTTTGAAAGCTTAGAAAAAGAGTATCAGTTTTGGATGGATGGAGAAAACACTCTTACAAAGACTGGAAATATTCATAAGCGAGCTATTCATATAGACAATCACCTCCTAAACCGATATTTTGATAGTGAAGATAGTCCAAGACCTGAGTCATATCGAGAAGATGTAGATTTATATTCTAAACTCAATTCACCCAAAAATTTTTACCGCAATCTTCGAGCTTCCTGTGAATCAGGATGGGATTTTTCATCTCGTTTTTTAGAAAATCCTACAGATCTTGCTACCATTGAAACTACTGATATTGCAGCAATTGATCTTAATTGCCTTTTATACCACTGCGAAAAAACACTTAGTGATTTTGCTAAAAAATTAAGTCTAAAAAAGAAATCCACCTACTATGAATCTAAATATATAAATCGAAAAAAAGCTATTGTGAGCCTCTTTTGGGATAAAAAAAAGCAATTTTTCTTTGATTATCACATCAAAAAAAATTCCTTGAAAAATGTTTACTCTCTTGCTGGCGTGTTTCCTCTTTTCATGCAAATTGCAACTAAAGACCAAGCTGACTTCATTGCAAAAAAAATCGAAACTGATTTTTTGCAAAGAGGTGGATTAGTTACAACAACAACGATTTCGCATCAGCAATGGGACTCTCCAAATGGCTGGGCCCCATTAATTTGGATTACATATCAAGGTTTATTGCATTATGGATACACCCACCTTGCAGAAGACATCAAATCTCGATGGATAAAGACCATTGAAGCCAAATTTGCAAAAACAGGTCTGCTTTTTGAAAAATATAACGTGATATCTCCGAATCAATCACCTCAAAAAGGTGAATACTTAAATCAAACAGGTTTTGGATGGACAAACAGCGTATATACAGCTATGACCGAAAAAGAGTAATCAACCTTTCCAAAAAAGAACTTTTCCTTTAGGTATTAGAAAATACTAAATGTTTGAAGGGCAACATGGGAAAATTTCTAAAAATTATCATTTCACTGATTATCGTTTTATTTATCGCTCTTATGATTATATGGAATTTTCTACCCACATGGATCTCTTCAACTCTATCTGATAAAATGAAAGTCGCTGTATCGATTTCAGATATTGGATTAGCACCATCGCAAATTAAAATCGATGAACTAAAAGTGGGTAACCCTAAAGGTTCTATCCTATCAAAAGCGCTCACAGTAGATGAAATAGCTATTCAAGCTCCTTTAAAAAGATATTTAAATGATGACATCGTAATCGACATGATTACAATGGACGATGTCTACTTGGGTCTAGAATTTGATAAAAAAGGCTCCACAAACGGGAATTGGACTACCATTATGAACAATCTGCAAAAGGACACAAGCTCTGGAAAAGAGTCTGATAAATCAGTTCTTATTCGAAGACTTGTTCTTACAAATATCAATGTTGATTTAGTATATCGAAATGAAGGTTCCAAGGTTACTAAGCTAAAGCCTATCCGAAGAATCGAAATAAATGACATCAGCAGTAAGGGAGGAATACCCACAAGTCAAATTACAAATATCGTAATGAGAGAAGTACTCCGAAATGTATTTACCTTAGAAAACTTGCAAAACATGTTACAAGACGTCATATCACCGGACAAATCACCTGGAGATATGCTGAAATCCCTAAAAGATCTTTTTTACCTCCCACCACCCAAAAGAGATATGGATCAATTAACTGCCTAGTAGAAAAAGTTTTTCACGATCCACCTAAATCAATATAAAATCAATTTTTGAAATATTTATTTTAATTAAAGATATAAAATGATATTCGCAGGTTAATAACAGGGTTATTATTGATGGGAATATTCAAAGAAAACGAAAGCGAAAATAATAAAACACAAGTAAAAGAACAATTGCAAAGGGATTTGTATTCTCTGCAAAAAAGTTGGGACGCACTTGTCCAGCACGAAGAACTCGCAAAAGACATCCATTTTTTAGATACTATGGCAGAAACGATTGAAAACTTAGAAATGGATACTATCAATTGTGAAAAGCTGGGTCACCTAAAGGATAAAGCTGAAATCATTCATTATCTACTATCAACACCATGGGGCGCACCATTTGTCAGTAAAACAACTCTTTTAGATGCTGCCCATAAATTTCACGAAAAAAAAGGCCAAGATCCATCTTTATCTGAAATTCTTACAAACTTTGCAACTTACTCTCATGAGTTTAATATGCAGGTTTTTAACTTATTCGAGGATATCTACAGACAAATTAAGCGCTCGTAGCACATTTTCCACCTCAGTTTTTGATATCTCTCCTTCCCGAATAAGAAGAGGATTACTGGGATTCTCCAGTGAGATAATGGTAGAGGGAGTTCCCCTTACTTCTGAATCTTTCGAGATAATACCTGCTAACCCCGTTCCAAATTGCTCCAAAACCTCTTTTCCTGATTGTAGAGGCCTTTGTTTAGATAGATTCGCAGATGTAGCAAAGATAGGCTTCCCAATCTTATGTAACAAGCAAGTAGAAACTGCATTCGAGGGATACCGAATGGCAATGGTATGTTTTCCACCTGTTAAATAGGATGGAACCAAATCATTTTTTTTTAAGATAACTGTAATTGATCCAGGCATAAAAGCGCTTTTCAGCAAAAAAAATGCTTTTGGTATCTCAACTGCTAAGAAATCAAGATCAATTCCCTCATGCAAAAGCAAAGTTAATGCTAGACTCTTTTCCCTTTTTTTTAACCGGTATAAATTCTCGATTGTATCTTTATCTACTATTCCACCGATTCCATATACAGTTTCAGTTGGAAACGCTATCAATTTGCCATCAAGAGCAAATTGGGCCATTTGAGCTATTGCCTCATGGCAATGGATCATATCCATATTTTCAAGTTCAAAAAAGGATTGCAAGTCATTTACCCGTAGTATCTTTATGAAAACAGAAAGTATTTATAGACTCAGATATTAAAACAAGAGTAGATCTATTTTAAAAAAAATGCTTATCCTATGGAAAATACAGGAGAAATCAATGCACGCTAAAAAAACATTTACTATAGCTTCCACGCTTACGATTATTTTTGGATCTATCATCACAGTTGGAGGCCTAATGGGATTTATTTTCTCTAAGAGTATTGTCTCTCTGATCATGAGCCTAGGTTTTGGATCTCTTTTGTATTTTTCTGCATATCTACTTAAGAAACAAAAGCAGATTGGTCTAACGCTTGGTGTTATACTTGCTATTATCTTAGATGGCTTTTTTACATATCGTTTTCTAACAACTTATAGCATTTTTCCAGCGCTTATTTTTGCGATGATTTGTACTTTATTTCTAGGATCTCTTGTTTATGTTGTTTCGAAAAGATAGAGATTTAGATCTTTTAGAAACAATATCCCAGTTAACAGATTTTAGAAATGTGTCGATATATTTACCTCGATCAAGTCCGAATTCAGTTAAGTAGGCGTGTTCCCATACATCCATCACAAGTAAGGGCGTACCATTCGGAAGGTGCCCTAGGTCATGTTCATTAATCCACAAATTATACAGGTTTTTCTTAATGGGGTCCCGATAAAGTATTACCCAGCCTATGCCTCTAATAAGTCCTGTTTGTTTGAAATTATCCAAAAAGTTTGTAAAACTTCCAAAGTTTCGCTCAATTTCAAGGTAGAGGGAGCTTTTTTTAGGAAGATCTCTTTTTCCACCTAAATTTTCAAAATATAGCTCATGGAGATACATCCCATCATATTCCCATCCAAGCCTTCGTTTCAAAGGACCATATAAAACTGGATTACCCTCTGATTGTTTGATTTGTAATAGCAATTTATTGGTATTTGTAACGTAACCTTCATATAACTTAAAATGCATTTTAAGTAGTGAGTCAGATATTCCATCTACTTTACCAAGCAAATAGGAGTAATCCTTTGCGCTATAGTTTTCTGATACATTCGCTCTTGAAGTCGTAAATCCAAAAAGAGCACTAGAGAGTACAAGAATACAAATATATTTCATTTTTTTTACCCGCAGTTAAAATTTTAAATTAACACTATTAAAAAAATTTTTACAATAAGATTTAAATAGAAATAGGATGAGAAATCAGTTATAATATACTTGGTAAAGTTAGAAATATCGGAATTAATTATAATGAGCACCATTACAGAAGAACATAATTCCTTAGGAGTCTACTGGGAATTCGTAGGAGCAAAGATCCAAGATGTAAAAGAATATTTACATTTTGGATCAAGCGAATCCGATACGGCCTCTCAAATCGCACACAGTCACTTTACTTCTATCGAGCCCTATGAAGGCCCTGTTGCCCTAAACCTTCCAAGTCTAACCGGAATTGTAAGTATTCCATCGGATATGAACAAAACCTGGCAACATTTTCAAAGATCACTTGCAAGAGATGATTTTGAAGGAAAAATCGATGCATTCGTTCGACTTGTTGGTGTTCCTATTACAACACTTACATGCCTTTCAAACGCTGTCTATTATATCTCAACTCTTGCCAAGCTAGATAGAGTACTATTTGTTTTTACAAGACTTGCATCTGCTCTTGGTCTTGCACTCTGCGCAATCGAGGGGACAGTTGAAAGTCTTGCCATTAAAAGACAAATCGATTTTATGAAAACATATCATTACAAACTTGAGCATGAAGTCTCTCTTGCTATGCAAGAATTAGATCCAACAAAAAAACAAGAGCTTGCAGCAAATCTCATCAAAAAACTAAAAAAAGATCCTTCCTCAATCGAATTTATTCTAGGTGAGAAAGATGCATATCTGATGATATATTTGCTAGAATATTTCTCTTCTCAAAAATCGAGTACTCTAAGCCAAGAGGATCTTCACCATAGATGCTTGCAATCTATTCTTACAAAACTACAGATAAAAGTACTTACGAAGGATTTTGAAAAGCTATCAGAAAAATTACATTTTGATATTACACTGCCAGATGTTTTTATAAGTAATCCAAATGAAGACGAACTTAAAAAAATCATTGATCAAACATCGCTTGCAAGAAGAGTCAGGCCTTTTTTTGTAAAAGAACTAGAAACACAGATCCCAGATATTTTAGCAAGACTTGCAAGCCCAGATAATGAGGTTAAGCAAAAAGCCTTAGATGATGCTGATAAACTACTTAGAGATGTGGATACACAAGCGAAGAAAAAGCTGATCATACATGTGGTTGGGCTGATTGCGATTACACTTAGCGCAATCAGTCTCATTATGTTCTTAGGAGGAGCGCCACTTATTCCAGCGCTAATTTTCATGGGACTTTCAATGTATGTAAGTATCGTTCGTAAAAAAATTCATGAAAACGCTCTTGACAAAACCGGATTTAATATCGCCCACACCGATTTCATCCCAAATTCGATGTTAAAAGTAATCGATTTTACTTCAGCGGCTTTCAGCCGAATCCATGAAGCTGTAATGATTACAGGATAAAACTTCATTTTTCTTGCTCGATTCATCCTATTCCCCTAGTATGCATTTTTTACCTAAATGAAAAGTGAGATGAAGTTTTCCACTGATATTCCAAAAATTAGACTCCAAAGGCTATTTTGGTATATTCTAATTTTAATGATTCTTTCGGTTCTTTCTTATCTTTTTTTCGATGTAGATATTGCAAAAAACTTCTATGCAAAAAGCGCCGTCTCGAAAAAAATATTAAAGGGCATGTGCTTTGTGATTACACCTCCCCTTCAGCTTATTCTTTGGCCAGCGGCATACCTGATCTGCTTAATAATCAAAAAAAGAAAGTATATGTATATAACGCTTCTTCTTTCTTTCTCACTTTGGTTTGGTACTTTTTTTGCAAGAATTCTAAAATATAGTGTGGGAAGAGCAAGACCCTCCTATTTTTTGCAAGACCCGTCAAAAAGCTTTAAACCCTTGAGTATCACTCCTCATTTTGATGCAATGCCATCTGGTCACGCCGTGATAGCATTTGCGATTGCTGGAGTTGCTTCTCTATTCTTTCCTAAGGGGCGAATCTTTTATCTGCTGCTAGCATTTATTTTTTCATTCACAAGAGTTCTTCTACGAAAACATTTCTTAAGTGACATTCTAATGGGAGGTTGCATAGGACTTGTCGCTGTAATTCTTTCTTACTTCCTATTGAATAAGCTTAACTTTCTATATGAAAAGGAATTTAAGACTGAATAAGTATAAAAAAATCGAGCAAGAGAAAACCCTTACTCGACTTTTGAAATAAGAAAAAAAAGAAGAATTAAGCTTTTGCTTTAGAAGTCTTACGTCTTCTTGAAGCTGGCTTTCTTGTAGCAGCTGTTTTCTTAGTAGCTGGCTTTCTCTTCGCTGTTGCTTTTCTTTTAGTAGCTGTTTTCTTAGCAACTGGCTTTTTCTTCGCTGTTGTTTTTCTTTTAGCAACAGTTTTCTTAGCTGCTGGCTTTTTTTTCGTTGCTGGCTTTTTCTTAGCAACAGGCTTTCTCTTAGCCGTAGTTTTTCTTTTTGTTGGCATTTTTTGCTCCTTGTTGGAATTCCCGAGATGAATTTAGGTAAAAGTTCATTTCTAAACGTTTTAATTAATTCAACCTACAATCTTTAATATACATGTTTTTAATTTAATTATAAAATATTTTTTGCAATTAACAACAAATTAAGAATTAAATTAAATAAGAAAACTAACTGAAACACTATAGAAAACATGATTTAAGCAGTAAAGAAATAATTAAAAAAATTGTTGTATTAAAGAAAATTAACAAAAAAAACCAACGTGTATTTTAATAAATAAACAAAAAAACTATCTCTTTTTTTATTATTTTGGTTTTTTATATTAATAATAAATATCACAACAAAAACACATGGGTTTTTCATCATAGACAACTTATTTTCAAGTACTTAGGGGTTGTGCTTTTTTGAACACAAAAAAAGTGAGAAAAAAAGAAATTCTGATATTTTCATTGCAAATATATAAGATACTTTCTAATTTAAAGTTAGAAAATCACAAACCCAATACCGTAGGTATCTAAAAACAAATGAGTTACAAAGCAATTGCAATTAGTGTTATTTTCTTACCTTCTTTGATATTTTCGCAAGTTAAGTCTTATTTCACACTCACACCATCTAAGAGCCTAGAAGAAATATCAAATGACACAAGCATCGCATTGTACTACAACTCAAACTGCCCAAATTCAAGAAATATTGCATCATTTATCAAACAGTTTCCCATAGAGATAACGATTGTAAATGTATGTGAAAATCTAAATCTAAAAAAAGAACTACTTGGCAGTGTTGGAAAACTAAAATTACCCTGTTTAATGGTGGGAAGTTGTGCGATATATGACAGCCAAGCAATCATCGACAAGGTTATAGAACTCACTAAAGACCGGTTTGGGGAATAGAAAATGGAGACAGAAAGAAAATTCCGTCCCAAAAGAGTCATAAGTGTTTCACTATTAGTATTATTTAATATCTCCATAATGGCAAGCCTTCGAAATTTGCCACTTGTTGCAAAACTCGGTTATCATGCCATCTCATTTTTCTTACTTACTGCACTTTTCTTTTTAATCCCGATAGCATTGGTGTCAGCAGAACTTGCAACAGGATGGCCCAAGTCTGGAGGAATCTATGTGTGGGTAAAAGAGGCACTTGGTGAGAGACTTGGTTTTTTTGCAATCTGGATGCAGTGGGTGCATGATCTAACATGGTTTCCTGTTATTCTTTCTTTTGCAGCGACAACTCTTCTATATATCTTCAACCCAGTGCTCGCTCAAAACAAATACTTAGTGCTAGGGATCATTCTTTTCATTTTTTGGTCTATGACCCTTATTAACTTTTTTGGCATCAAAATATCGGCTCTATTTAGCTCCTATGGCGTTATGCTAGGAACTGTTATTCCAGGGATATTCATTATTACCCTTGGGCTGAGTTGGTTTTTCCGCGGTAAGCCAATTCAGATTACCCCCACTCTAGACTCGATTATACCAAGTCTAAGTAACATAAACAGCTGGGTCTTTATCACTGGATTGTTTCTAGCTTTCTCAGGATTAGAAGTATCCGCTGGATACGCATCAGAGGTTAAAAACCCAAGAAGAAACTACCCTCTTTCTATTCTATATTCTGCTTTAATTGTGTTTTTTCTCTTTTTACTTGGCTCTTTATCGATTGCCTTTTTAATACCCGAGCGTGAAATTAGTCTTGTAACAGGTCTGATTGATACATTTCATTTGTTTTTACAAAACTATCACTTAGAGTGGCTTGTCCCCATTCTTGGTGTTTTGCTTATCTATGGCGCTCTTGCAGAAACCAATTCATGGATTATTGGCCCCTCTAAGGCGCTATATACAGCGTCTACTCATGGAAACCTTCCTCCTGTTTTTCATAAAACAAACAAACATGGGACTCCCATTCAAATCCTTCTGTTCCAAGCAATCGTAGTTAGTATATTCTCTACAGTCTTTTTGTTTATGCCATCAATTAGTACATCATACTGGATACTTACAGCGATAAGCGCACAGATTTACCTTATAATGTATCTCCTCATGTTCATATCTGCTATTAGACTCAGGTATACAAGTCCACATGTCCCTCGAACATATAAAATCCCTCACCCTCATAAGGGAATTTGGCTTGTGTCCTGTGTTGGAATATTTTCATGTCTTTGTGGAATTGCACTTGCCTTTCTACCCCCCTCTCAAATTGAAGTGGGTAATATTTTTCTCTATGAAGGCTTTTTAATCATCGGCTTAATCATAATGATTACTATCCCATTGCTTATTTTTAAATATAGAAAACCTCACTGGTCTATCTTGGCAAATAGCACTAAATAGTCAAAAAGAGTTATTCTCAAAGGTAAAACTCTGGTAATTACATGAAGGCTCCTCTATCTGAAATTCTTAGACCTAAAACGTTAGATGAAGTGATTGGTCAAGAGCACTTGACTTCTAAAACAAGCCTTCTTCGAAAGCTAATTGAACAAAAAAAACCTAGATCTCTTCTTCTTTATGGTCCTCCAGGCACAGGAAAAACTACCATTGCTCGAATTTATGCTAATTCTTTCGAAGAAGAGTTATTTTCTTTTACAGCTGTTTATCACTCCACATCAGAAATTAAGAAAGTGATTGAAGAAGCCAGAAAGCGACCTCTGTTTTCTAGTAAAATTATTCTATTTATTGATGAGATTCATCGGTTTAACAAATCCCAACAGGATTTATTTCTTCCCTTTATGGAAGATGGATCTATTGTATTTATTGGAGCAACTACTGAGAACCCCTCCTTTGCTCTAAATAATGCACTTTTATCTCGCATGCAAACTTTTGCGATGAATCCTCTGACAGAAAATGATTTGCTTCAAATGATTGATCTTTTTCAATCTAAAATATATAGCGTTACCATCTCTGAATCTACCAAACTAAAACTTATCTCATCTGTGAATGCAGATGCCCGTAATCTACTTCAAATGCTTGAAAACATCCAAACCATGGGACTCAAACAAGTTGATGAAAACAATCTCTTTTCTATCACTTTCAGTAAATGCCCACAATATGACAAGGATGGGGACAACCATTACCAGTTAATCTCAGCCCTACATAAATCCATTAGAGGCTCAGATGTCAATGCCTCATTATATTACCTTTCCCGTATGATACAAGGTGGCGAAGACCCAAAATATATTTTCCGTAGACTTATCAGAATTGCTCTAGAAGATATTGGAACAGCTGACCCTAATGCTTTAGAAGTGGCTCTCTCATGCCAAAAGGCATACGATGTGCTTGGAGCCAAAGAAGGAGAGCTTGCTATGGCCCAAGCCTGCGTTTATCTAGCTCTTGCCCCAAAGAGTGTTGCCCTTTATAAAGCCTTTGCAAAAGCATCCGAATTTGCGAATAAATCTTCAAGTGCTTGTGTACCAAATCATCTGATTAATGCAGCCAATAACTTCATGAAAAAATCCGGAGCATCTAAAGGCTATATATATGATCCAGATACAACTTCAGGTTTCGCGAAGCAACGATATTTTCCCGAAGGTTTACAAGAAGAAAGTTTTTTTCAACCAAAAGAGACTGGTTTTGAAGCGCAACTAAAAAAACGGATGGAGTATATTAAGCAAGTCAGGACAAAAAAATAGCCCCCTTGCAAATGCCTGAATGGAAATAAATCCAAAACAAGCACCCGCAAGAGAGCAGAGATAGTCTTACTACGCGTTTGTATTTTAGGTGGGCCCAAATGCTGAATCAGCAATCGGTATTCCATTCCTTGCCACTTAGAGAGGCGTTACTTACGCAAGAGTTTAAGAGCGCAAAGCGCTTCTTTTGACAATCCCTATAACTTTATATTAGCACAATTTAATTAATTAAATAAAACATATTTAATTAATTTACCTAAACCTCTAAAGATCAATATTTATTCAAGTTGCTACATTGCAAAAGGAAAGTATCCGAAGGCATGTTTATTGCTTAATTGCAGATCATGATTAAAGTTACAAACCACCCAATTGAAGTTCTCTTTAAGAATCTCCATATCTCCGGTATTAAGATAGTATTTGATTTGATATTTAAGCCAGTTCAGCTGGTCTCTTAGCTTGTCTTTGATAATGCACTCTCCAATATGCCGATTGAGATACTCATTCATAGAGCTGCAGAGCTCATCTAACTCAATTGCTATTTCATCTCTATTCGTTTTCTCTTCCATATTGAGGCCTTAGAGTTAATTGCATCTTAATTTTGTTTTATTAAAAAATATAATTAACTCAAAACACTTTCTGAAATTTTATTAAATAAACGGAATTGCAGACAAATAAAAATACAATTCTGTCTATAAAGAACTACTCACAAATGGCTTATTTGATGAAAGAACATGCAAATCAAGAAAGTTTAAAATGACATCTCTTGTTTTTTCTAAATGTTCATGGCTATGAGCAGTTGATAGAAAAACAACTTCATAGGGTGAAGGCGCTATATAGATTCCCCGATCAAACAAAAAGTGAAAGTACTTTTTAAACATTGCAAAGTCCAAATCCTTTAAATCAGACTTTGTATTTACTTCACTTACTCCAAAAAAGAGTGTAAATAGACCTGGTTTACTTTGTACGGACATAGGATATTTGCAGTCTTTGATCTTTGCTGCAATGCTATCAACTAGAAAATCAGTTGAAGCTTGTAATTTCTGATAAGTATCGCGACTTAAACTAGAGATCGTAGAAATTCCTGCTTGCATAGCAACAGGATTTCCTGAAAGAGTACCTGCTTGGAATACTTCTCCAATAGGCGCTAAACAATCCATAATATCAGCTCTTCCACCAATGGCGCCAACAGGAAAACCACCTCCTATAATTTTACCAAGGCAGGTAAGATCTGGTTTGATCTGATAGAGTTCTTGCGCTCCCCCAAGTCCTACTCGAAAACCCGATATCACTTCATCGAAAATAAGAAGGGAACCAAACTCAGAAGTGAGTGTTCTTAGAGTTTCTAAAAACTTAGGATTAGGGTTTATTAGCCCCATATTTGCAGGGATGGGTTCTACAATTACAGCTGCAATATCTTTTTGGATATCACTTTCTGAAAAGACCTTTTCAATAGCCTCAATATCATTAAAGGGTAATGAAAGAGTGTTTGATACAACTTCATCTAGTATTCCACTCGAAGACGCCTCTGTATTAAGATAAAAGGAGGCAGAACCAGATTCTGCTAAAAAACCATCACTATGTCCGTGGTAGTTTCCACTAAACTTAATAACAATTTTCTTATTTGTGTATCCCCTTGCAATCCGAATGGCAGTCATTGTTGCCTCTGTACCCGAAGAAACAAATCGGATCTTTTCAATCGAGCTCATGTGTGACTTAATGAGCTCCGCAAGTTCAATTTCGAGTAAACAGGTATTGCCAAATGAAGAGCCACTTTTGACTTGCTCAATTGTATCAGTAACGACATTTTGTGGAGCATGACCTAAAATGAGTGGTCCATAACTCATGCAATAATCAATATACTCATTTCCATCTTCATCGATGATAAGATCTTCTTTTCCTCTTTTAGCAATAAGAGGTGTCATGTCTAATTGCTGGAACGAGCGAATAGGAGAATTTACACCACCGACCATATGTTTTGTAGCCTTAGCAAATAACTCTTCCGATTTAGGTCTTTCTGTAGACATGATTTGCTCCTAAAATTTGAAATAAGGTGGAAGATACTTCATAGCAGACTCTCTTTTTTTGAAAAATATATTTCAACAAACACGTAGTATATTTGCATGGGCTTTTGGAAGAGGAGATCAACTCTTCACATAGTAGATATTTAGTTACGCCTCTTCTATATAATAGGTTACCTAGCAGAACCTCAACCTATGTTCTTTATAGAATCTTTACATCAAATTTATTTTGAAAAAATAAATTTTCAAAATAATTCAGATTGAAATTCTTCCTTTATTGCGATTAATTAGATGAAGTTCGTATAGTACCTAATATAAGATATTGGGAAATACTATATAGAGGTAAAGTCATGGGAAATACGCAAAGCCCGGTTCCAATTGAGCCAAATCTCGGCGCAGAAGCTGTAAAACTTCAAGGTGCACATGATGATTTTATCACAGGTGAAATACAAAAAAATCTCACAAAAACAGAGCAAATAGACTACGATCTGCAAATCTTGGCGGAGTATCTACAGACTACTTTAAAAAGGCTCAAAGATCAAGACACTGCCTTAGCTGAACCTGAACTTGCAGTTATACAAGCTAAACATGATAAATTTAGAGAACTTTTCGCCAAACTAAATGACGTAGAACTCTGTGATGAAAGATTTCCAATCCCTGCAGATTTTTCTGATATGACTGAAGAGACATTAGACGATGCAAAAACTTTCTGCGAATATCATATTCGTAGATGTCAATATCAGATTCCGGATCTTCAGCAAAAACTCTACCAAATTATACAACTTGCCTACCTAATTGCAGATATCATGAGAAAAACTGTAGAACGAGTAACCCGAAGTCTAGAAGAGATTGTAAGAAAGACAGGTAGATAATGGATGTAGAAACCTTTACAAAAAAAGCTCTTGATGAAATAGCGGCGCGAGCACTTCAACATGAGCCTTTAAATAGCAATTTTACATCGAAAGATTTAGAACTGATTTATTCTCTTGCCTATGCGCAATACGAGAATAAAGAATTTCAAGAGGCCAATGATCTATTCCAAAAGCTCTGCGTGTTTTCACCAATGAAAAAAAACTATTGGATAGGTCTTGCGTCTACTTATCGGATGCTCAAACAATACGAGCATGCTCTAATTGGTTGGGCAATGGCTGCGATTTTGGACGATAGCGACCCATCGGTTCATTTTCAAGCTGCTATTTGCCATTTTCACTTAGATCAAAAATCCGAGGCTACAAAAGCCATAAAAGAAGCAAATAGTAGACTGAATCCAGAGGATACACTCTTAAAAGAAGAAATTACACTTTTAGAAACAAAACTACTGAGTGGAGAAGGTGTATAAATGGCATTAGCAGTCGATCCTGTCTCTTCCATTGAAAACGAAAATTCTTATGGAATTTATGAGAATGCGCAGTATTTGCTTTCAATGGTATATAACGCTGCTACTTATCCACTTTTTGCGGCATACGAACTTGCATGCAGCTACATTTATGAAGATACAGACATCCAAGAAGTAGATAAAGTTGATATCCATTCCCCCATTTCTTTTTTACCCGTACTCCCCCCCCCAGAATTCACCTTTGGTATGGATTCTCTATCTAAAATCGAAGACCAACCGTCTAATTCTCCTAAATCGATCTATGGAATGATCAATGCGCATCTAAAAAGTCACGATCATACATATCAAAACCTTACAAAGGTTCATGAAATCTCTCTTCTAGATACCAAGCAAAGAAGACACCAAGTTTTTCTTGATTACAGCGAATCAAACAAAGCAATTTTAGAAAAACATGCCCTTGCTAATTCATGGAGAACTCTCCAAATGGTCTCTTCTGTCATCCTAACAGGTGTCTCTACAACTGTCGGCCTTTCGCTCCTCGCTGCGGCGTCAACACCTGCAGTAGCAGCAGGTTCCCTTTTGGCATTATCTGGGATAGCTTCAGCAACTGCGCTTGGACTCTCTTACAATGATGTGTATCCTCAATTAGCTATGGGTCTTACTATTTCATCAGTGGCTCTTGGTCTTGTATCTGGAGCTGGATATTTTGCAGCAGCTGAGTCTCTACCAACTAGCGCAAACCTCGCTACAAATATATTGAGCATTTTAAAAGGGGGATCAACCATTGGCAGAGGTCTTAGTGAAAAACAAGTGGAAGAGCTTGATGCATCTCTGACTATAATGGATGCGAATAACAAAAACTTAGAGAGATGTGAGGAATCTACCAGAGAATCCTTAAAATCATGCGCACAAAGTTATGAAGTACTCTCTACTGGATGGAAAGAAATTGTGCATACCTTAGAGCGCGTTAAAGAATTAATCGTTAATAAAAGATAGGAGTTATTATGAGCCATATTGTGCAAATGGGTGAGGTATTTGAAAATTTATCCCGCATGACAAAAAACCTTGATAACTCCTCTCATGATGGAAAAATTCATTACGGAGAAGAGACTTGGAAATGCTCCGAAACCCAAGCAAGTTATCATGATTGGAGAGCTGGAATTCTTTCAGCAACTGCAATCCTTGCTGGACTTTCTACCATCGCTGCATCTGTTGCTGTCGCCAGCATTTCCTCATTTATTGGGGTTAGTGAAGATGTAACAGGAGGCGTGCTAAAAGCCATGTCTAATATGGGTCAAATGGGCGAAGGATATAAACTCTATTCTGAAAGCGCACTTACAATGCTCAATGCCTCTAAGCAAACTCTTGACCGAGCTTTAAATCAATGCTCACAAGTATTGATTGAACAGCTTCGAAACCAGAAAGAAATGCTTCGATTTATGAATGAAATTAACAGGTCTTTAAAAGAAATCTGCTCCTCAAGATAAAAAACACTATTCTCTTTGACCTGAATTACTTCTTTTCCTATGATCCAAATTTTATATAAATATAATTTGGGTCTATGAAGTTCCTTCTAGATAAGCTTCATTTTTTAGTGGCAGTCGGTGAATATGCAACGCTTATTGTCGATAGTTGCGTAGCTGCTGTAAAAAAGCCCCCTAACTGGGCCCTCATCCAGGATCAACTCTACAGCATCGGTGTGTTATCACTACCCGTTGTAGCCATGACTGGCTTTTCAACAGGACTCGTACTCGCTGCGCAATCTTTTTTCCAGCTTGCAGATAAGGGCCTCGCTGGAGCTACGGGTCTAATGGTTGGAAAAGCAATGATCACAGAACTTGGTCCAGTCCTTACCGCTTTTATGATTACAGGAAGAGTTGGAGCTGCTATGTGCGCAGAACTTGGCACAATGCAAGTAACTGAGCAAATCGATGCGATGAAAACAATGGCTGTAAATCCTAATGGGTATTTAGTAGCCCCAAGATTTATAGCAGGAAGCATCATGATGCCTCTTCTTACCATCTTTAGTATTGTAATGGGGATCTTTGGAGGGTACTTAATCTCTGTATATTTTTTTAAAATGGCACCCACAACTTATTTTGATCCGATGCCAACCTACATTAGCCTTTTTGATTTAACCGTTGGAATTGTCAAATCAATGGTATTTGGAATAATTATTGTGACAGTTTCTTGCTATCGAGGCATGACAACAACAGGTGGCGCTGAAGGCGTTGGAAGATCCACTACCAATAGCGTTGTGATCTGCTATACCCTAATCTTGTTCTCTAACTTCTTTATTACTCTTGGTCTTAACCTCATTCATGATGAAATCACGCGGTGGCTTGCATGATTGAAATAAAAGATCTTTGGAAAAAATTTGAAAATAATGAGGTTCTCAAAGGCCTTTCCCTTGAGATTAAAACAGGTGAAACCATTGTTATTTTGGGAAGATCTGGTGTTGGCAAAAGTGTTCTTTTAAAACACATCATGGGAATCGCACAAGCTGATAAAGGATCGATTGAAATCGATGGGCAAACAATCTCTGATCTCAAAGGAGAAAAACTCTATGACTTGAGAAAAAATATGGGTATGCTCTTTCAAAGTTCGGCGCTATTTGATTCGATGACCATCGAAGAAAACACCGCATTTTTTTTAAAAGAGCATGGTGATGTTAAAACTGGAAAAAAGTATGCAAGCGAAGAGATTCAAGAGATGGTAGATCACGCCTTAGAAATGGTTGGACTTGAAGGCACACAAAAAAAAATGCCTTCTGATCTATCAGGTGGGATGAGAAAACGAGCTGGCTTAGCAAGACTTATCGTCTACAGACCATCATATTTGCTCTATGATGAGCCAACGACCGGTCTTGATCCAATTACCGCTATGCAAATTAATGAACTTATCGTAAAAACACAAGAGGAGCTAAAAGCTACAAGTATCGTGGTAACACATGATATTGTATCTGCCCTCTATATTGCAGACAGACTCGCTCTTCATAAAGATGGGAAAATTGCATATGTGGATGAACCCAATGCTTTTTTAGAAATTGATGATGAAATCATCTCTTTTATGAAAAAAACAATTTCTGAAGATCCACGTAACTTAAGGAAAAGAAGCTAATGTTAGATTATACCAAAAATATCTTAATCGGACTTTTTATTATCATCGCCTGTGGAATCTTCGTAGCCATCGTCTTATTTTTAGAGCCAACAGTTGGTGATGGGAAACAAACTCTTGTTGTTCGCTTTTCTAATATTAATGGGATTAATGTAGGCACAAGGGTCATGTTTGCTGGAAACCCAGTAGGTGAAGTTGTTAAAATCGAGCAAATACCTGATGCTAGAGCCCAACCAACAGATCAACTCGGTGATATTTACTTCTACCAACTCATCATTCATGTAGATTCTTCTGTAAGAGTTTATAATACAGATGAAGTCACTGTACAAACATCAGGGCTACTCGGTGAGAAGTCTATCGCCATTATTCCCAAAGCGCCTCCAAAAGGTGTAACTCCCAAAAGAATAACTGCAAAAACTCCTGTCTATGCGGATTCAATCGATCCATTAGAAAATGCCCTGAATGAAATTTCAGTTGTTGCAGATCGCATCGAGGATGCCGTAGATCAAGTTATTATCTGGATTGATGAAAATGGAGACGCATTAGGCTCTGCAATTCGATCATTTGATAGCGCTATGCAAGAGACCTCAATCGCTATTGAATCACTTAACAGTCTCCATATTTTGGAAGATGTCAAGCTTGCCACGCAAAACTTTAACTACACACTCGAAGACATCCAAGACATTATGGCCTATCTCAATGATGAAAACGTATTCAATAACGCTGCAATTACTATGCGCCACGTTAAAAATGCATCCAGATCACTGGATATTACCCTTCGTGATATTGCAGATGGTAGCGGAAGTCTTGGTAAATTCATCAAAGAAGATGGATTTTATCTCCGCATAAACTCCATGATTAGCAAACTAAACACAATTTTCAATGATGTGAATCATTACGGTTTTTTCTTTAACATGAATAAAGAATGGCAAAGAACTCGTCTCAAGCAAATTTCCTGGCTAAACTCTCTGCAAACGCCGCAAGAATTCAAGCAGTACTTCGAAAAAGAAATCGATCAAATCAATACATCTATGGGCCGAATTTCTACTCTCATTAACAAAGCTGATACAAGTCCTGATAAAGAAAAAATCTTTGAAAGTACTCCCTTTAAAAAAGATTTCTATGAGCTATATCAATCAGTAGAGGCGCTTTCTGATAGCATCAAACTTTACAATGAGCAGCTAACAGAAGCAGAAATAGAATAACGTTTGCGATGAAAGCCTAACATCTTCCTTTAACAAGTGATAAGGCTTTTCTCCTAGCGTTTCCAACTTCTAACAACTTCTTCATAATATTTCTTCAAATAATGTTGATCATCTTTTGCAAATAATTCTTTGAATTGTTAAGATCGTGTTAATTTTCAAGATCAAATCATCACTTTGGAGGTAACCCCATGGCAGCTATACCCGCAGGAACAACTGAAAGTTCAAGTACATTTTTAGATAATCCTAGTAATGGAGCAGCTTTTGACGCCGCTCAAAGTGCATTTAATGCAATTGAGACAATGTTTGCTACTCGTGACCATAGCAATGAACAAATCACTTCTTGCTTAGAAGCCCTCAGCAAAACTGTCAATGATGCTGTTACAAAAATTATTAGGCGTGTACACACCGTAAAAAACTATCAAGATGAGAATTTCGAAACGGAAGTTTTCCAAGATGAAGCGAGAAAGGAATTTGAGTCCGCCCAAGAAATTTTGGAATTCGCACTCGGTGAGCTTACAAAATTTAATATTGGAGCTGCGACTATCGATGCCGCGAAAGATTACATTAGCGCTTCCTTACTTTCGACAGGTGAGATCGATGAACTTGAAGAATCCTTTAATGGTTTGAATGCAAAGATATTCACAACTCTTAAAAAAGCTACAAATCAATTGAATCAAGACTTACGAGCAATAAAGCTTATCTCTGCAAAGATCAGGACTGTCAAAACTGAATTATCTACTAGCAAGCAAGCATTGACTGATGCAATAGGAAGATTTTCTAGTACAGATTTGCAATATAAGAATGATGAACTACTTACGGATGAGGGTGATCCAGCTCAAGTAGAGTTAAGTTTGAATGAGTACGTTACAGATCCAGCTTGTTTTGTAGCCCTTCATTTAGATCCTTCATCCAGCTCTCTTGCACAAGACCAAGAAAAAGCGGTTGAGTTATTTAAAACTCATAGTAAAGAAAGTGAAGCACTCTTTGAAGAGGCAACAAATGCACTTCGAGATATCGCAGTAATGATCGTAAAAAGCGGCAATGACGAACTACAAACTTTCCAGGAAAAGGCCAATGCTGCTACTACGACTCTTGTTAAGGTTCAACAAATGGCAGAGCAATTTTTAACTATTCAGAAAAAGCTTCAATTGGAGGCTAAGGATCTGCGTAGATATGAATTGCCAAGTGAGGATATTCTCCAAAAAATGGGTCGCACAAATATGGCTGCAAGAAATTGGTTCGTAGCTTCATTAAACGATGTACGAAGACTTACAAATGAAAAAAAGGATTTAGCTGCCAAGTACGGCCCCATGATTAGCGATCTATATAAAATAGTCACTCTAATAGAACCTCTACAAAATGAATTAGATACGATTAGATATGATCGTGAATCAAAAGAAAAATCTAAAGCAGATGATACAAACGCAGCAAGCGAGGGCTGGACGGTTCCCGGTCTCGGTTGGAAAGTAGGTAGTAGTACTACTTCAGGATCTGAAGACCTCAGCGAAAGCGCAGTTATGATTGGTCCAGAAGAGGCTGCCAGATAGGCTATACTAAAAAAATTTCCCTAGCCTTGAGGTAGGCGCCTTAGGCTAGGGAAATATTTACTCGATTTCTCTAACTTCCATGCGTTGTAGATTTGGAAATTGATACAGATCTTTAAAGGTTTCAATTACTTTTTTCTCATTAATATCAAATTCCCCTTGCATGGTTGTAAGAGCGGATATTACCCTACTGAGTCTTTGTGAGTCTGCGCATCTTTCCCGAATCAATAGAGATGGACCAAACAAAAGCCAAAGAGAAAAGTCTTTTTCTTTTTCTTCAAACTCGTGATTCTTACCAAGAAGTTTAATCAAAGAATAGAGGCCAAAAGAAAATGACCCTCCTATATCAATACTATCTTTACAAGTTAGTGAAAAATAATCAGCTCTTGTAATGTCTAAGATCTTAAGCACAAGTAGATGCAAAAATATCTCGATAAAATCAAGACGATTTTTTCGAGATAGAGTATTTTTTTTAGCAAAAAATATACTATGAATTCTTGAGATACATTTTTTAGAAAACTCATTGATCTCTTTTTTAGGAATGGATTTTGGGAAGTAATAACCACAATCCTCTGCATTTAGAATTTGTTCGTTGAAAGCCTCTTTAAATTCCTTTGCAGAGTTTAGCTGCAAATAAGTATCTGATTGCATATAAAAATCGGTGTCTTTAGGCAGAGTAACAACAGTTATATTTTTTGCAAATTGCGCACTTTGTTGCATGGATTCTAGAGCATGACACCGAGCATGCTCTACTATATCCGTTCTATTTTGCAAATTAATAACTAAACACCGTTTATCGAGGCCTCTTATAAAGGCTCCAAATTCAGGTGTTATCTCTGCTTTATTGATCATTGTTTGATATGTAGGAGAGGGAATCCTCAAACAACGAGCTTTGAAACTCTGGGCTGATATATCAAAAAGGGTAGATGGATAGTTATCCTGGGTAAGAGGTTCATATCCATCTAAATACTGCTTTTCTAAGAAGGCATCCATTGTTTTTAGGAGCGGCCCACTTGGAAAATTATTCAACTTCTGTAAAATCGCATCTTGGATATCTAGAATGTAATTCCAAAACTTTAACGATGAAGTTTTACTTCTTGTTTTTTTCTTGGTGTGAAGACTTTCTATATACCCTATAAAATCTTCTGCTTGCGAGGTAGCTGTATAGAGAAAAAAACAAGTTTTATGTAAGAGATCAACAATTGCTTTTGAGAGTGAATCGAGCTTATCAAGCTTTTCACCAATTAGATAATAATAGTCTGTCGAATCCACTAACTCTTTTAAATAAGCTAAAAAGTCATGAAAATATAAATGTGCACTTTTACCAAGAGTATTGGTCAACAGATTTCGAGGTTCTTTCGCGAGACTTAATGCCATCATCATTGAATAGATCTTTTTTACCATAGGTAAATCATTTTGTTTGGTAGCCATTTTAGAAAAATGCTTGAGCTCTTTTTCTAAATTAGTATGAATTTCTTTGGCCATTTTTCGAATGGCACTATCTTTAATCACTTTAATACGTAGAAGCGGATCCTCCCCTTCTAAACTGTGAATAATTTCATCAAAATCTGTAACAAGTTTAATATGTCGAAGAAGATTTCTATTAAAATAAGGGCTACCGTCCTCTTTTCGGATATAGAAAAGCTCGTATTTTTGATCTCTTTTTACAGTCTCGAGGTCTTTAAGGCCCATTCTTTGCATATCAAGAACATCGTCTTCTTCAGAAAGCTCTTCAAGCCATCTGTCTTCTTTTTCAAGACCTTCGATAAATTTTTGTTCAATATTTTCTAAATAAAACTTACTTAAGTTTTTAAACTCTTCAAGCTCTGATGCTTTAGAGACATGTGCTCCTGTAAATAATGCACCATATTTATCGATCTTTGACGCAGCGTCTTTGGCAAGAAGCATCATAGACCGTATTCCCTTCTGGGTTTCGTGGCTATATAGAGTGTTTTTATCTTTGGAGACTTCTTTTAAGTAGTTATGCACTGCACTAAAAGAATCTTGAATAGTAGCAATTTTCTTTGTCTTTTCAGAAATATCCATTAATTCGATTGGATCTACTTTTTTCTTTTTAGATTTTGTAGGCGGATCCATATCTGCTATGTGAGATAGGTTTTCTACTGCATCGAGAATATTTAGCTTTTTGCGACTCATTTGGACTCTCCCATTTGATCATCCCCTGAGATTATTATGATCCTGAATTGAATTAATTTTCAACTATGTCAACTCGGAGGCAATTTGATCGTAAATAACTCACAAAAAATAAGATACGGATATTAGCTCCTATTAGAAAATTTGCAATTTGCTTAGAATAAGGAGGGTAAAAAAATAGATTTTTTTTGAAAAAAAAATGAATTTTTTTCTAATCCTTTTATTCAAAAGGAATTGAGTCTACTTCCATTTAATTAGAGATGAGCTCAAAATAATAGCTAACAATATGAATCTCAGAGATTAATGAATAGTAATTGTTTTGGAAACTTTATTGAAAATTCCAGGAACTAGATCAAAATCTTTATCTAAAAGTTCAATCATAATGGTATGAGATCCTTTTGGAAGGCCATATATATAGTAAGGCACCCAATCTGTAAGCATTCTATTTACATGTCCGTCTATTGAAAGCCTTATCTTAAAGCCATCAGAAGAGAGCTGACAGTTTGTAAGGTAAAAATCTAACAGAATGGGGGTATTTGAGTCGGACGCAGAAAAATGTCCTTGAGGTTCATTATATGTAAGATAAGGTTTGGAAAGATCTTGATTAAGTGTATTTTTTTTAGATGGATCTTGATAATAAAATACTTCTGCATCATATGCACCCGGATCTTTGAGAGACTCACCAAATGATCTAACAGGAAATGTTCTAATAATATGCTGGCCTGACTGAATTGGGCCTTTAATATCAAAGGATACAATTTTATCGTAGAATTCTCTATTCTCATCAAAGGAATCCTCCCTGGATTGATTGTAATCTTTATAAGGCCCTTCATCAATGATAACTCGTACAGACTGCGCTTTGGGGTTTTCACGAAGCTCTTTAGCTCGATCAAATTGGCTAATTACTCCAAGTGGAAAGCCTTCAAGCCTCATTTGAGCAGGAATTGGTAATTTAGATTTTTCAGCATGATTTCTTGGAAATACAACCTTTAGAATAATAGTATTTGATTCTGGGGTTCGTGAAACAGGAACAACTCTGATATCTGAGTATTTTGCAAACACCATTGTAGAAAGAAGTACTGCACAAATAAATAAAATTTTGCATTTCATAAAAGAGTCCTCAAAAGTGGCACAATCTTTTTGCATAACGCATCTTAGATATTATTTTCTAGCTCGTTCGTAAGTTTTTTTTGTGAA
The DNA here is from genome assembly GCA_021772245.1 of Chlamydiota bacterium. Taxonomy (GTDB): domain Bacteria; phylum Chlamydiota; class Chlamydiia; order Chlamydiales; family Simkaniaceae; genus JAJFMG01. The sequence goes on from JAJFMH010000024.1 coordinate 48,829, forward strand.
AAAAATCTAAGATAGTAAATGCTGAAAAACAAACAAAATATAGCAAGAAGCAAACAAACAAAGTTTGCAAATGCAAATCCAAAAACTGAAGAGGAAACTAAGAAATTTTTAATTGCTGCACTTTGATCATGGGTATATGTAGAAAGCAAATTCTGATCGATAGGATAATCAGAAAGAATCTCTTGAAATTTACTTGGATTAATGTTTTTGGTAAGAGAATCACTTTTAATAAGCTCATTAAATCTAAATGATTTTGATTGTGAAATAGCGCTGCTAATTACTGCAACACCAACAGTTGCTCCACTAAACCGAATTGTATTATACATTCCTGTTGCAATCCCACGAGTATTTGATGGCGCCGAGCTGAGTGTTGCTGTTGAAAGTGCTGTCATGATAAGAGAAATACCTGTTCCAAACAAAAAAAGAGCTGGTGATAGATATAGAACATGAACACTGCCGTTAAAAAACATAAACCAAATAAATGAAATACTCAGCATGCAAAATCCAAGAGAAACTGGAATCTTTGGACCAACTCTATCCATTAAATAACCACTAAATGTTGCAAAAAACATGATTGGAAGTGTGGAAATAAGAGTCAGTAAACCAGCTTCTAATGGAGAATAAGAAAGTACTCTTTGAAAGTAAAGCGCCCAAAACACTGTCATCATTAAAAAAAACTGGGTACAAAAAATGAGTACGCTCCCCCCGAAATAGATTTGATTTCGGTACAGCGAAAAATCAATAAAAGGGTGTTTTTTTCCTTTAGTAGTATAATATAGAAGTGCAAAAAAGACGCAGGTTAAGAAGAAAAGTAGGATAATAATTGGGGACATTATCCCCCATTCTCTCCCTTGCATTAAAAGAAGAGTAAAACAAAAAAGACCTGAAAACAGGCACAAAAAACCAGGCATATCAAAGGGCTTTTTTGTAATTTTTGATTTAGGTATCGAATACATTGTAGAGAAAATGCCAGCAATTGCGATAGGAACATTTACAAAAAATGCAAGCCTCCAACTCCAAACCTGGGTAAAAAAGCCACCAATAAAGGGCCCAATGGAAAGAAATAAAGATCCAATTGATACACTCAGTCCTATCGCTCGACCTCTGTGCGAAGAAGGAAAGGTTTCCAAAATAAGTGCCATAGCGCACGGAGACATTAGCGCTGCACCAACACCTTGCAGTGTTCTACTATAAATTAGAAACATCATAGATGGAGCAAAGCCTCCCATTAAAGAAGAAAATGCGAAAAGGCACATTCCTAAACAAAATACTTTTCGATGTCCGAAGCTATCTCCAAGTTTTCCACCTGTAATGACAAATGTTGCCATACCGAGAGTATAGGCATTTATGATCCATTGAAGCACGCCCCGGGAAATATTTAAGTCATTTTGTATCGTTGGCAGAGCAATCGGTAAAATAGTGGAGTCCAAAAAAATCATCGCTATTGCAGATGTAATAGATACAAGTGCGATTAGTCTTTTTTTAGACTCAATCATGTAAAGATCCTAAAGGGTGAATGCAAAGGGCTCGAATTTTAGACTTTTTAAAACACAAGAGCAACAAATAAAATTGATTTCCCAGCAAACGTTGTTTATAATCATAGCTGTTAAATATAGAACGTAACTTATGTGCCTTTTCAAAAAAATCCAAATATTTGTAATTCTGGCCCTCACTCTTGTTGGAGTTGAGCGTCTTTGTCATAAGGCAACAGATGGATTTGCAGTAGTAAATCTTACAGCTCCTATGGGCGATTATAAAAAGTGGAATATTGACATATCAAATGAGAAAAAAAATAAAATCATTTCATTACTCGATCAAAAGTTCCACTATTTTGATGTAGGAAGTCAATGTTATGTGTTTTTAGGAGAAGACCAAAAAACTATTTTAAAATTTTTCAAATTTCAGCATATGAGAACTCCTCCTTTTTTGGATTACATACCTCTCCCAAAATCTATCGCAAATCGATTACTCAAAAAAAAAGAGAAAAAGACTCGAATTCTTAACAAAACGTTCGATAGCATCCATATTGCCTATAATCTTATGAAAAAAGAGGCAGGGCTAATTTATACACAACTTGGAAATCACAAGCCGATTCAAAAAAAGGTTTCAATTGTTGATAAGATTGGCATTTCTCATGAAATTGACCTCAATACAACCGAATTTATTTTGCAGAAGCGGGCTGTAACTGCATATAAGTACATTGCTGATCTCATTGATCATGGAAATAAAGATTTAGTCCAAGACGCAATTTACCAGTTACTAATGCTAAATATTCAAAGATGTAAAAAAGGAATTGGTGATATCGATCCTGATTTTGCAACAAACTTTGCATTTATTAATGGAAAAGCCGCGTTAATAGATACCGGAAGACTTTATCTAGATAATAGCAGAAAGGATCCCAGAGAGTATCGTAATGAACTTATACGAATTACTAGGGGTTTCAAAAATTGGTTTTTTGAAAACCACCCCAAATTCGAAAGCTGCTTTGACAAAGCCTTTATGCAGATGGAAATGGAGTCAACTCAGGTATGAAAAAAAATAAACTTATTTTAATCTCTTGCGTAATACTTTCTATGGCTTGCATTGAAAGAGGGTATTACAAACTCACGGATGGATTTTCATCAAAATCTATCAGTTCTGACTTCGCTTTCCAGGAAGAGTGGCAAACAGATAATGATAATCAAGAGATTCTTAATGATATTTTATCTAACTCATTTAGATACCTAGCAAAAGGTTCACAAAGCTATGCTTTTGTTTCCGAAGATAATAAATATGTTCTTAAGTTCTTTAGACATAATAGATGGAGGCTCTCTCCTGTTTCTAAAGGACTAGCAAAGCTATTTGTTTTTCAAAAAAAATTACATGCATGGGAGAAAAAAAAGAGCGAAGTTTTACAAGATACCTTTGCAAGCTGCCTTGTCTCATTTTACACCTTTTTTGAAGAAACTGCTATGATTGCCCTACACTTAAACAATACAGAGCATCTTCCGCATAAACTTATTCTATATGATAAACTTGGTAGAAAACACCAAATTGACCCAAATCAATTTACCTTTGCAGTCCAAAAAAAGGTCGAAATGACATCTGATGTACTCGAAAAATTTCGCAGGAACAATCAATTAAGCGAGGCAAAGAATGCTATTTCAGCGTTGATTGATTTTTCTACCCAAAGATTTGAAAAGGGTTATCTAGATAAAGATCCTCATTTAATTCGAAACTTTGGATTCTTAGATGGCAAGGCTATTGAGATCGATATCGGAGGCTTCTATCAAGATCCCAAAAAAGACGCTTATTATTTTCATCATAATGAGATTGAAAAAATCAAACATAAGCTCCTTCCTTATCTTGAAAAAAATTTCCCTGAACTTTCCTTATTTGCTTTAGAAAAATTAAACAGAATTACCGCCTCATTCGATAATTCGAATGAATAACCTTGCATTCATCGTAGTATTGCGTATGATTGTGAAGAATTTGGAAAAAAGGAGTTTTTTTAATGCTAAAAAAAATCTTTGTTCTCATACTATTTTCGCCTTTTTTTTTCTCCAGCTGTAAACGCGCAAAAAATATTACAAATAACAAGACGCTCTCGATTAATTTTTTTTACAACCCTATCACTATTGATCCTAGAAAAAAAAGTGATCCTGTCACGAGTACATTTCACTTCATGCTATATGATGGGCTCACGCATTTAGAAGAAGACGGTTCTGTTACAAATGCGATCGCAGATCATATTGAAATTTCAGGTGATAAATTAAAATACACTTTTCACCTAAAAGATACATTTTGGTCAGATGGATCAAAACTTACTGCATATGACTTTGAGGCAAGCTGGAAAACGGTATTAGAGCCTGATTTTCCATCAGCTGTTGCGGGTCTATTTTACCCAATTAAAAATGCAGAAAATGCAAAAAAAGGTTTGAGAAGCATTAATGATGTAGGAATTACGGCAAAAGACCCTCTAACTCTTGTGATTGAGCTTGAAAGGCCCACTCCCTATTTTTTAGAACTTACAGCCTATTCTGCTTACTTTCCACTCCCATCACAAATCGCTCAAAGTAAAAATAATTTTGATGTGAATCATAACCGCATTTTTAACGGTCCTTTTGCCTTAAAAAAGTGGAAGCAAGATCACGAAATTATTTTGAGAAAAAACCCAAAATTTTGGAATGAAGAACATGTAAAGCTAGATCAAATTCACATATCACTTGTTCAAAATGAAGAAACTGCGCTTCAAATCTATCATAAAAACAAACTTCATTTTTTAGGTGGATTTACTTCCCCGTTACCTGTTTGCTCTTTGCCGAAGTTAAAGTCGGAGCAACAACTTAAAATAGTTCAAACCTCTGGTGCAAATTTCTGCACATTCAATTTAAAATCCCCCATTTTTAAAAATATCAATATCAGAAAAGCATTTGCTAATGCAATTGACAAAGAGTCAATCGTAAAAGATATTACCACTTTGGATGAAGTTGTTGCAGATAGATTAATTCCCACTTTTATGAAAAAAAAGGGCATCGAAATTGTGTATCAAGATGCAAAAAAAATAACTCCTTTAGAATTTTTAGAATTTGGTTTGCAGGAGCTTGGTTTGCAAAAAAAAGATTTGCCTCCAATCACATATGCCTATTTTAATACTGAACTTCAAAAAAATATTGCCGCTTCTTTGCAAAGTACATGGCTTAAAAGCCTCGGGATAAAAGTTGAGCTACACCAGTACGATTTACAATATTTTTTGCAGCTCTTACATAGCAAAGAATTTGAAATTGCTCAAATGTCCTGGATTACACAATACACAGACCCAATGAATATATTGGAGCGTTTTGAAGATAAGAATTCCTGTAAGAACTATGGTAGCTTCGAAAACAAAAATTACCAAAAATTTTTACAAGATTCATTCTATGCAAAAAACCTAGATGATAGAAACAACTTGATACAAAAGGCAGAAAATATTCTTTTAGATGAGTTACCCATACAAGCTCTCTATTTCTATAATTACGTCTATATTCAAAAAGAGTTTCTAAAAAACGTGCAAATTTCCCCTATTGGAACTTGCTTATTTCACTATGCTTATTTAGAAAATCAACCTACTTAAAAAAAATAAAATCATTTATAATTATTTCACTTAAAAAGAACATGGATTAAATCTATGAAAAAAATTATTCCCAGTTTGTTAACTTTAGTACTTTTTTTACTTTACTCATGTAAAAAGAGTGAAAATATCCAACCAGAGAAACAAATGTTAAAACTCAATTTTGCTCATGAGCCAAAAACTCTAGATCCAAGAAAAGGTGGTGATGTAATTTCCTCTACCGCGCAATTTATGTTATTCGAGGGACTCACAAGATTAAACAATGAAGGACAAGTTGAAAATGCCATTGCCGAAAGTATTTCCATCTCTGATGATAAAACAGAGTATACCTTTGTTTTAAAAAATACCTTCTGGTCCAATGGCGATAGACTAAAAGCTACCGATTTTGAATATTCATGGAAAAAAATACTCGATCCAACGTTTCCATCTCCAAATGCTAATTTACTCTACCCTATAAAAAATGCAAGAGGGGTAAAAGAGGGAGTTGTTTCACCCGATCATGTAGGGATTAAAGCACTTAACGACTATACACTTTTTGTTAAACTCGAACACCCAACGCCCTATTTTTTAGAACTAATTTCCTTCTGCGTCTTTTTTCCTGTCAATCAATGGGTTGATCAGAACAATCCTAACTGGGCAAAAATATCAGATACCTCTTTCGTATCAAATGGCCCATTTTTGCTCCAAACCTGGAAAAGAAACCATGAATTTATTCTTATTAAAAATCCAACATATTGGGATCGAGATAACGTTTATCTTGATAAAATATACACAAGTTTTATTACAGATGAAAACACTGCACTTCAAATGTATTCAAAAGGAGATTTAGATTTTTTAGGCACTCCCATATCAAACCTTCCTCTAGACTCACTACCAAATCTTTCAAAAGAAAATGAATTAAAATTCAAACCAGTTGGCGCATCTTCTTTTTGCAGCTTCAATGTCGCTAAGTTTCCTTTTTCTAATAAAAATATGAGAAAAGCCTTTTCAATTGCTCTTCATAGAAAAGCAATTGTAGAAAATATTGCTCCACTAGAGGCAAAAATTCCACCAACTTTTGTTCCTCCTGTCCTATTTCAAAATATTTTATCTGAAAAACTGATAAGTAACGATTTAGTACTTGCTGAAAAACATTTAAATCTCGGAATGCAAGAGTTAGGAATTAAGTTGGAAGATCTACAAAACATAGTTTTTTCTTATCCAAGAATGCCATACTACCATAATTTGGCTCAAGCTGTGCAAGATTGCTGGCTTGAAACTCTTGGAATCAAAATTAAGTTAGATCCATTCGAGTATAATAGTTTCCTAGATATAATCCAAAATAAAGACTATCAAGTAGGATTATTTTCTTGGGCAGCTCAGTACAATGATGCAATGAATATTTTGGAAAGATTCAAGTATAAGCATAATCCAAAAAATTATCCAGGATGGGAAAATGAGGAGTATATTAAACTTTTAGATCTTTCTAACAAGCAAAGTTCAGCAGCATTGCGCACAAAGTTCTTAAAAGAAGCGGAATCAATTATTCTTGAAGAGCTTCCACTTGCTCCTATTTTACATTGGAACTACTGGTACCTGCAAAAAGAGTATGCTAAAAACATCTATATTTCACCCATCGGATCCATACATTTTAGAAGTGTATCTATTCAAAAGGAGGCTATAAATGAGAACTAACATTAAAGTTCGAGCTGGATTTCCATCACCTTCTCATTTAGACAAGAATCATAAAGACTATGTTAGTGCAATAGAGCAAAATATTATTGGTCTTTTAGAAAAAAACACCTCTTTTGAACCCAAAGAAAAAACAGAAGCAGAGCTACTTCAAGTCTTACCTGTTGTCTCCTCCTTTGTTGATGAAACAACTCCTTCAATTATAAAAATTTCACTAATTTGCGGAGCACAATATACACATGGTACAGGAATGTTTTCCTGTGATATTTGCAGTAGATGGCTTATACCAGGAAACCAATTACCCATTGTTTCCACAAGTTCACTTCTTTTTGAATTCGAGCATTTGCCTAAAACGAAATTTTTCTATCATGATGTTATTATTGAAGTGCAGCGAGACAGCGACTTGCAGATAATTAAAGCAAATCTTCCTAAGGTTCTTTTGGAAATTAAATTAAGTATTTTAGCTGTACAACACGCAAGAAAAGTTGTTATTTCAAAAGAGCTTACATATGAGCAAAAAAAGCTCATTATTGAAGAAAATGTTGCATCTTTAATTAATCGTCCTTCTAAAATATTTGATAATTCTCTTTTTGATCAGGTACATCACCTACTTATCAAAGCTTCTGCAGAAAATAAAGAAACACAGATCAAGGATCAAATATCCCCTCTACTTGATCTCAAACCAAAAGCTTTTGATCGAGATATTTTTAATGAAATTCAACATTTTGTTCTGCTCTACCGAAATAATTTTACAGGAATTCGAGATTTAAAACACTTATATCGGATTATTTCATACCA
>JAJFMH010000025.1 GCA_021772245.1 Chlamydiota bacterium
AAGAGTCACTCGACTGTCTTCCTAAACTTGAAAAATCTGATATTCCAAAAAAAGTAATCGATTACCCTTTAACCAAAAGTTCATGTAAAAATCTTACCATATATCATCATGAATGCTTTACCAATCATATTCTCTATTTAGAAATTCTGTTTGATTTACCAAATTTAAGTGAAGAAGAGTTACTTTTAACTCCTATTTTCACAAGCCTTCTCCCTGAACTTGGAGCGAATAAAAGATCCTTTGATCAAAATTTAAATTTGATCCAGGAATATACTGGAGGCATTTCTGCAAGTGTGTCTCTCTACCCAGAGCATGATAATCCAGACAAATGCAACCCAACCTTTAGTATTAGGGGTAAAGCTCTTGATCGAAACATTGAAACATTCATCTCCCTTGTCTCTGACTTTTTAACAGATCCTAGATTCGATGAAAAAAACCGAATCAAAGAACTCATTTTACAAATGCATGTGGGGCTTGAGCAAAGTGTGCAGCAAAATCCCATGGGATATGCGATTAAAAAATCGATGTCACATAACTCAGTTACATCGACTATCAATGAAAGGTGGAATGGACTTACTCATTTTCAATACATTTCAAGTCTTAAAAAAGACCTCTTTGATGATCCAAATAAAGAGAAGAACCTAGATAACTTTATCAAGCAACTTATCGACTTCAAAGACAAAGTACTTCACCTAAGTACACCTACTATCGTTTTGTCTTGTGATCAAGACACCTTTCAAACTCTTATAAAAAACACATTTTTTTCTCTGAGTTCGCTACAAGAAAAAAAATACACTCCTTGGGAGTTTTCATATAAACCTACTTCAAATGCGAGTGAAATAAGAGAAATCGCATCCTCGATTAGCTTTAATGCTCTTAGTTGCCAAATCAAAGACATTGATCCCAAAACATCTGCAGCGCTTACCTTAGCAACAAACATTTTTGATAACACAACGCTTCATCCTAAAATTAGAGAACAAGGCGGCGCCTACGGCTCTGGTTCAAACTTTTCAAGAGCTTCTCAAACCTTCTATTTTTATTCTTACCGAGACCCCCATATGAGTTCTACTGTAAAAGCATTTTCAGATGCAGTTACAGAGGTAATCAATGGCAATTTTACAGAGCAAGATCTAGAAGAGGCCACCTTTGGGCTCATTCAAAATTTAGATAGTCCGATTGCTCCGGGATCTAGAGCCATGGTTGGATACTCTTATCTTCGATCTGGAAAAACTCTTCAAAAAAGACAAGCATATCGAGATAAAGTACTTACAATTACCACAAAAGATATCCGAGAAGCTATTAAAAATCACCTTCCTAAAGCGCTAAAAAATAAAACTTTTGTAAGCTTTTGTGGAAAGGAACTTTTCACAAAAGAAAAAAGTGGATTAGAAAGCCAAAACTTGATTCTCGCATCCAAAAATATCCATGAAAAATAAGAGTAGAATTTTTCTACAAAAGCCTCTTCAAAGGCTTGAGTTTTTTTATCACGATTGGCAATATCAAATTCTCTTAATATAGATATAAACTGGAGAATTTTTGGAATGAAAATCAAATATCATAAAATTACAGCATTCTTTGTTGCGCTATGTATTACTTCGTCGTGTTTTGCAAATGTTTTCTCTTCAGAGAAAGACTCCTCTTTATCTGCTGCAAGAGCCTTTTCAAATGCTTTTGTAACAGCTGCTAAAATGGCAACCCCTGCAGTTGTCTTTATTAAAGCTGAAATTTCTCAAGAATATGGGTATCAATTTGATAACCAAGACCCAAATGATCCATTTGGAGATGATTTTTTTAATCGATTTTTTGGTGGGCCTCCGCAAAGACGCAACAGAAGCCCTCAACCTCAAGTTGCAACAGGCTCTGGTTTCTTTGTATCCAAAGACGGCTACATAATGACCAACTACCACGTTGTAAAAAATGCCAAAAAAATATACATCACAACCAGTAATGGGAAAAACAAAGAACTCAACGCTATTATTGTTGGCGGCGATCCACAAACAGATCTTGCAGTACTCAAAATTGATGATGATGAAAGTCCTGAAAACTTTCCTTTTTTAGAGTTTGGTAACTCAGAAGATCTACAAGTGGGAGAATGGGTTATAGCCGTTGGAAACCCTTTTCAACTAGAGTCTACTGTTACAGCCGGGGTTATCTCTGCAAAAGGTAGACAAGATCTTCAAATCAATGATCTAGAAGATTTCATCCAAACAGACGCTGCTGTAAATCCTGGTAACTCAGGTGGCCCTCTTATGGACTTAGAGGGAAAGGTGATTGGCGTAAATACAGCCATTGTTTCTAAATCTGGTGGATATATGGGAATTAGCTTTGCAGTCCCATCCGATATTGCCAAAAACATCTATAAACAGGTTGTAGAAACTGGATCTGTTTCTAGAGGTTTCTTAGGAGTATCCTTGCAGCCCATCGACAAAGAGCTTGCAGAAGCTTTTGAACTAAAAGGCACAGAAGGAGCTCTTATTGCAGATGTTGTTCCAGATTCTCCTGCTGAGAAAGCAGGGCTTAAAACGGGAGATATCGTCATTGCTTTAAATAGAACTCCGATCAAATCAGCGGCTCATCTTAGAAACGATGTAATGCTACTAGAACCTGGTACAAAAATTACCCTCACTGTACTTCGAGAAGGTAAAGAGAAAAAAATCAAAGTAACACTTGGTAATATCAAAGATCATAAAGCTGGAGCTTATTCTGAAGTTGCTGAAAAAATCGGTTTTTCAGTAGAGAATATTACACCTGAAACAATTAAAAATTATTACCTTGATCCCAAGGAGCAGGGAGTAATTATCAATGAAGTAAAAAAGGGGTCGATGGCATATCGGGCGGGGCTAAAACCTGGCTTTTTAATAATGGCTGTAAACCATCAAAAAATTGTAGATACGACAGAGTTTAATGAAGCGCTGCAAAACACCGGCGCCTCTAACAGAGCTCTTCTGCTTGTAAAGCAAGGAGACTCTGTTCGTTTTTATTCTTTTAAAGTAAACTAATTCCTTGAGGGCCACTTACGTGGCCCTTTTTTCTTTCTCTAATCCCCTCTTTTTTCCTATACTATTTGTAAAATAAAACATTTAGGTAATTATTATGGCATCGACTTCTCCTTCCTTAGATCAAGAAAACTTAAATGCTGAAGTAGCAAATTTTGCAAATCAAATAGTTAATTATTATTCAGTTTACGAAACTGATGGCGCTTCTTCTTCCTTATATGAAACCTGCCAATCAACACTTGAAAAAATAGAAGCTGCTTTAATAAAAGCCCAAGAATCAAACTCTCCAACGCAAGAACTAAATACTCAAAAATTAATTATATCCTCTCTTACACAAAAAGTAGGATTTGAAGCTGAGATCATCAGTCAGAAAGCAATCGATATTGAAACTACATTTCAGGCGTTAATTGATCGTATAGAAACTATCAGAGTTGATAATCTTGAGCATGATTGTGCTACATTAAAGGATGCTATTTCAGCAGTTGAGGAGCAATTCAAAAAACTTACAATTAAAAGCATTGAAACGCAGCTACCAAATACAGACACAAACGAATGGAATAGTATCTTTGCAAATTCTTCTATTATAAAAACCACCTTTACAGAGGCTCAATCAAAAGCTCAAGCTGCGATTGATTCACTTAGAGCATTACCAGATCCTAGAGAAACCCCAGAAAGCATCTACTATGATATAATAAGTAATCTTGTGGTTATTGAAATGAGCTTAGAGGAAGCAACAGATGCTGTTGCTATTGGGACTATCGAAGAATCTCTTCAATTATTCAAAGCTACACTTTTTCCCAAGCTTCTCTATTTCCAGGAGAACGAAAGTAAGTTCAGTAATGATGCGATTCCCTATATCGATGATATTAATACAAGAATTGAATCCATAGAATTGGCAATCTCAGAAAGTCCATATAAAACAAATCCTAGTAACTTTTCAATTCATAGAAGTTCTCCCATTGATTTTTCAGATTTTCGAAGTGAAACTGAAATGTACAAAATAATTATACAACAAATGCAAGATGTCGAAGTTCAAATTAATACTATCGACGAAAAAACACTTCTAGATACTCTAAGAATGATCGAAATCGTTAGCTTACCAAAGCTTTTTAAAGCCACTTTGGATGTAAAAGTTGCGGCAGAGCTCTATGAAAAAGCATTTAATGAACTAGAGCGAATTAGAGGATTGATTCAGGTCCCGACTGCGGCAGGTTACGAAGAAATTCCAGATACAGCTCTTACTCCACTTGTAGAAATGCTTAATAACTCTGATGCCACTGTAGCAGATTTTGTACAAACCTTGCTTACAACCTTTACACAAAATTCACTTATTCCAGGACTTGGGTTACTGACAAGTTTTACGCCTCGCCCTATGCAGTTCACCATGCTACTTAAAGCCATTGTTGCAAAATCTAAGAGTCAAACATTGTCAGAGAATTTCACAAAGGAAACATCCTTAGAAAAACGTATTGGTCTTATTTTTGAATCAGCCACCCCTCTTTTTAATGAGTTTTATGGTGAGTTACCTCAGCTGCAATTTACGATTCCAGCTGATGGAACTATCACTGCATTACTGAGCGAAAGTACTACTTCTGTAGATGCTCTTTTGGATGGATTTCTTTCTTACATGCCTGAGGCATTACTTCATCGTTTGTCAATAGAATCACACAGTAACATCACATCACAAAAATTCGAGATCTTTATTTTCATAGTTGCCCTTGCCCTTGAGGACCAAGAGTTAGTTGCAAACCTTATACCCTACAGATCTAATGTAAACTTTGTCTATGAAAGCGTTCTAAACAAATTAACACATTAAAGCTAAACTATGGGCCCGTTTGAGGGCCTGCAGTAAAGGCAACGTTACTTGTAATTCCATTGTCATTTACGTTTCCAGTTGTTAGAGCATAATTCACAAAGTAATCATCATAAATTGGCGTTGTATCTGGATCAGCGTTACTTGTTTTGTATCCTTTTCCAGACATATACCAAAGCGCTTTTGCAGATCTGGATGTAATTTTCATATTCACAAGAGCTGCATCCTTTAGAGTATTATAGAGATTTTGCTGCGCCGTAGATAAAGTTACTGCAGGATCATTTAAAATTGCATTTGCATAGTAAAATGCTCCAACAAGAGAGTTATAATTTTCACAAATACTTTCTAAATTTCTACCTGTTGGTAAAAAGAATCCAGGACTTGTTGGACTTACAATTGCTGTTGGATCAATATATGGAGTGCCAGCAGCTGATCCATGTCCTTCCCAAACATTGATTCCTCTCATAAATGGAAAACCACCTGTATCGATTATTGGATTTAAGATATCTCTCCAAATAAGATCAATGTAGTGCCTCATCAAGTAAAGATTACCATCAGCTCCAAGCATCTGTTGATTGATAAATTCTCCATCTGTTCCATAATTTTGATCCCAAAGAACAACAACTGCAGCTGCTTGCAAGAAATATCCATACTGCAAAATATGATCATTGTAGATTGGGTTACCAAAATCCACACCTGAGCCTTCATTACTTTGCTGCTCAAACCCTAGAGTATTTAGGTAGGGTGGCACTGGATTATTTGCTGTTGGAACCTGAAAAAGAGGATCTCCATAAGAGCATAAACCTTGATTTGTTCCATCAGCAACATAATGATCAACATTTGGTGGCTTCACAATCAAAAAGTCAATAAGAACTCTTTTGACATAGTCAATGATAGGTTGCGTTGCAGCAACAATATCAGCTTTACTAATCGATTGATCTTCTAAATATGCGGCCATAAAATTTGCCGTCATAGCTAGTTGAAAAATTACTTTACCTGTTCCATAAAGTTGCAAGTATCCACTTGCATTTTGAAAAAGGGGTTGCGCAAAACCATCTTGCGTGGGCCACTGCTCATCGTTAGTAGGCGTTATTCCTGGAAAAGGCAATTGCTGATTCTCATATAAATCTGAAAGCCAACTCAGTACAGTTGTGGCATTTGTTCCAAAAAGTGATGTCAGGGATCCTGGTGGCAAGTACTCTCCGTCTTCTATCCAAGAAGGCCATTTCGATTCTGAAAATACAATTTGTCCATTACTTGTGGGCGCTGTGAATAGGTTTCCTTTAATAAAGTCTGGGAAAATAGCATCTTCTAAAGAAGAAACATCCTGCAAGTGAAGCCACCCTGGGAAACAAATTAAAGGCTCAGTTGAACTCCCACCAGAACCCGCATTTGTAGCTGTTGTGTATTCCCAAGTCATCGTATCTCCACTTGAGTCTGTAGCATATGAAACAGAAGAAACCGATGTAGGAATTGCGCTACGATAGGTATCAAAAACAGTTACAGCCGCTGTCCCAGTAGTTGAGGCAGTGTAAACTGGGTAATCATTAGTTACAAACCCGTCTTGCGTTGACACAATGGTAGGCGCCTGACCATTGGAAAAGCCTGCAAGAAATGCTGTTGTAAACAAACTCATGGAAGTATCTCCGATCGGTGACGGGGGCGTTGGAACAGTACCTCCCCAGCCAGCAGCGTTCGTAGTTAAGTCCTCAAAATATTCCGTTGTTATGTCATCAAAAATTGTTCCAGAAGATAGCGTGATAGTTCCATCGTCAAAAGCTAGATATGGCAGTAAAATCCCAAGTGTTTGTCCATTGGTAGACAACCTAAAAATTCCCTGCAAATTACCCTGCCAAGAATATCCAGTACCTGTTGTTGCTGGATTATTTTGCGCCATGGTTTGCAGCAAAATATTATTCACCCACGTGTAGGGAGTAAGTGTGTAAAGAGTGATTGGTAAAATATCGATTGCTTGCACAGTGGGCGCTGTAAACCAAGTTTGATTGAGCATTTGATTTGTCATAATTGCGGGCGATGTTCCCGATACGGTTACAGGAAAACCTGTTGTCGGCGCTGTCGTAGGAGTCTGCGTTCCATTTGTGAGCCCTGTACCCTCGATTCTTTGGGAGGCAGTTGGCGCGCTTGGCGTATAAGCATTTGGTACAGGAATGAAACGAACCCATCCAGTGTATTTACTCGTTGCTACTAAACTGATTTTACTGCTTGCAGTTTGTGTCATGACTGTAAAAGCTAACTCATCACCATTTTCGTTTTCTATGTAAAGAACAATGGATGTGGTAGGCGTCGAGCTAAATGGGAAAATAAATTTAGATCCACTTGTTGTACTGTCACCAAATGTAACTGATTCATTTGTTCCATCTACATTTACAACAACAGCTCCTGCTGTATCTACAAGCTCAGAGTCTGTAATGAAAACAGGCGTCATATCATCATAATAAACATCATGAAAGGGATTTCCCATTACAACATAATCCGTAATAGAACCGCCATTTGGGATAGAATATTGCATATTTAAGCTTTGACCGTATTCATCTACTGAGACAGTAATATTATCTGTTTCAAAGCCATTTGCTGTTGCAAGAACTTCAGATGATGAAAACACAAACTGGAGTGATGCTGGGTTAATATTCAGACTTGGCGAGTTGTAACCAAAAAGATCTGCGCCAGATGCAACTAAATTTGCCTGCGCTGTCGCGCCAGTACCATATGTGGTTGTCGTAAGATAGGCTGCAACAGATCCTGCAGGAAGAGTAAAGTTTGCAGTATAATTTACTGGATACACAATTCCAGGCCCTGTTGCTGCAACAGATCCTAAACAGGGACCTATTCTATACGATCCTTGCGTCAGAGTTTCCTCAGAAAAAGTCGCGCTATATCCAAATCCTGTTGGAAATTTTTGCTGATAGAGTTGCATGTTATTCGTCTGCGGAACTTGCGTTGGATTCAATCGATTTTGAGGTATAAGAGTGAGATTATAGTTGTTTTCAAGCCCAAATGCCTTTAGAGGCATAGTCGTAGCTGATGTATTATTAGCTGCAAATAGGTTTGAAAACCCAAGTAATAATAATGAAAGAATTGTTTTCTGAAATTTATTTACTTTGTTCATATTTTTCTATTTCCTAAAGTTCTATCCACGTAAGCGCGGAAATTTCTTTTAGCCAAAAGGCAGCATTTACTTTCATCTGCAAGCGGCTTTTGTCTAACTTCGAAAAGGAAGATTCTTTGATATCTTCTTTAAAAGTTACAATAGCTGCCAGCATCTGAATACTAACCATGCAAACTATGGAGCAGCAGGCCCTGTTTGAGAACCAGCGTGAAAGGCCACATTTTGTACAATACCAGTATCATTAACATTGCCATTAGAAATGGCGTAGTTAGAAAAATAGCCATCAAAAATTGCCGAAGTATCTGGATCTGAGTTACTGCTTTTATATCCTTTCCCAACAAGATACCAAATCGCCTTTGCAGCTTTAGAAGTAATTTTCATATTGACCAAAGAAGCGTCTCGAAGTGTATTATATAGATTTGTTTGATCTGTGCTGAGTGTAATCGCTGGATCATTTATAACGGCATTTGCATAATAATAGGCTCCAAGAAGTGTATTATAGTTTTCACAAATACTTTCTAAGTTTCGCCCTGTTGGTAAAAATATACCACTTGTCGTTGTAATGTATGGAAACCCTGCAGCTGATCCATGTCCTTCCCAAACATTTATTCCTCTCATAAAAGGAAATCCACCGGTTTCAATAAAGGGATTTACTGTGTCTCTCCATATCAAATCTATATAATGACGCATTAGATAAAGGTTACCATCAGCACCAAGAATCTGCTGATTAATAAACTCTCCATCCGTTCCATAATTTTGATCCCAAAGTATGACGACTGCTGCTGCCTGCAAAAAGTATCCATACTGCAAAATATGGTCATTGTAGATTGGATTACCAAAACCTACACCTCCTCCTAAATTACTTTGTTGCTCAAAGCCAAGAGTATTCAAGTATGGTGGTACAGGGTTATTTGCCGTGGGAACCTGGAATTGGGGACTACCATAAGAGCATAGGCCATGATTTGTGCCATCAGCAACGTAGTGATCCACATTAGGTGGTTTAATGATCAGAAAATCAATAAGCACTCTTTTAACATAGTCAATAAGAGGCTGCGTTGCTGCAACGATATCACTTTGGCTTGTAGAGATATCCTCCAAATAAGTAGCCATAAAATTTGCAGTCATTGCAAGTTGAAAAATCAGTTTTCCTGTTCCATATAGTTGCTGAAAGGCACTTGTGAGTTGAAAAAGTGGTTGCGCAAAACCATTTTGCGTTGGCCATTGCTCAGAATTTGTAGGTATAATATTAGGAAAGGGCAATTGCTGCTCTAGATACAATTTAGAAAGCCAAGTTTTTACAGTCGAGCTATTTGTGCCAAAGAGTGAATCCAAATCAGTTGTTGGTAGATATTCCCCATTCTCTATCCAAGAAGGCCATTTAGCCTCTGTAAATACAATTTGTCCATTACTTGTAGGAGCTGTGAAAAGATTCCCTTTAATAAAGTCTGGAAAAATTGCCTCTTCAAGTGTGTTTACACTTGTATCTAAATTAAACCACCCTGGAAAACAAATAAGTGGTTCTGTCGAGCTTCCACTCGACCCAGCATTTGTAGCTGTCGTGTACTCCCAAGTGTGCGTATCACTACTTGAACTTGAAGCATAAGAGACAGAAGATACTGACGTTGGAATTGCACTACGATAATTATCAAAAATGCTTACGGCTGGAATTCCTGTTGTGGAGGATGTATACACAGGATAGTCGTTTGTCACAAAACCCTCTTGCGTAGATTTTATAGATGATGACTGTCCATTGGAAACCCCCATTAAAAAAGCAGTGGTAAATAAACTCATGGAAGTATCCCCAATCGGAGCCGGAGGCGTAGGGACGCTACCACCCCAAGCAGCTGCATTCGTAGAATCCGTCATATCCTCAAAATAAGGAGTTGCAACATCATCAAAAATTGAACCAGAAGACAGGGTAATTGAACCATCATCAAATGCTAAGTAGGGTAGCAAGAGCCCAAGCGCCTGTCCACTTGTGGAAAGACGATATAACCCATTTAAAGTACCTAGCCAAGCTAAGTCAGTAGTAGATAATTCTGTGTTGTTTAGCATGGTTTGCAATATAATTTTATTAGTCCAATTATAAGGAACAAGAGTAAAAAGAGTGAACGGAAGAACATCAATCCCTTGCACAACAGGGGCTACGAACCAATATTGATTAAGCATTTGATTGGTAGTGCTAGAAGTAGTTCCTGGAACTGCAACAGGAAAACCAGCTGCTGGCGCGGCGCCGATTTCCGGCGCTTTATTGCGCTGACCAGTAGATGGACTTACAGGATCATAAGCATATGGAACAGGAATAAAACGAACCCATCCTGTATACTTACTCGTTGCTACTAAACTCACCTTATTTAAAGTATGTGTCATTACAGTAAAAGCTAATTCATCACCATTTTTGTTTTCAATATAAAGAACAATAGAGGCTGTGGGACTTGAGCTAAATGGAAAAATAAACTTACTTCCACTTGTTGTACTGTCACCAAATGTAACTGATTCATTGGTTCCATCTACATTTACAACAACAGCTCCTGCTGTATCTACAAGCTCAGAGTCTGTAATAAAAACAGGGGTCATATCATCATAATAAACATCATGAAAGGGATTTCCCATAACAACATAATCTGTAATGGAGCCTACATCAGGAAGAGAGTACTTCATATTCAAGCTCTGCCCATACGGATCAAGAGATGTAGATATATTTTCCACCTCAAATCCATCAGTAGTTGCAAGAACCTCTTCAGATGTAAAAATAAGGTGTAAGGAAGCTGAGTTGGAAGTTAAGCTTGGAATATTATAACCAAAATAATCACTATTCTGTAAGTTTGTATCCGCTTGAGATTCTGTACCGTAATCTGATGGACCAGTTCCGGGAGCGATGAAACCAGCAGCAGTTCCATTTTGAATAAAGTCAACGGTATAGTTTACTGGATAGACAATACCAGGTCCTGTTGAGGATACTGACCCAAAGCATGGTCCTATTCGGTAAGACCCCTGCAGAAGAGTGCTTGATGAAAACGTTCCAGTATATCCTGCTCCCGTTGGAAATACAGTCTGATATAGTTGCATATTATTCGTCTGTGGAACTTGAGTCGGATTCAACCGGTTTTGAGGAATAAGTGTCAGATTGTAGTTGTTTTCAAGCCCAAATGCCTTTAGAGGCATGGTCGTAGCTGATGTATTATTTGCTGCAAATAGGTTTGAAAACCCAAATAATGATAATGAAAGAATTGTTTTCTGAAATTTATTTATTGTGCTCATATTTTGCTATTTCCAAAAGTTCTATCCACATAAGCGCGGAAATTTCTTTTGGCCAAAAAGCTGCATTTACTTTCATCTGCAAGCGGCTTTTATCTAACTTGTTAAAGGAAGACTCTGTGATGTCTTCTTTAAAAGTTACGATCGCATCTAGCATATGATACGCATCCAATTGTTTTGGATTTCCTTTTAGCCAGTAAAAGAAAGGAGTCACTTCGAACTCTTTTCTTTCTTCAAGGAAATCCTTTATAGCTTGATTTAGCAGTTCTTGTCGAGCAAGATCGCATAGCCCTAACTTCTTCCAGAAGTTACTCAGAGCGTATTTTTTATTTTTAAGAAAGTCTGTTATCTCTTTACATGTGCTAGCTTGAGTATGTTGATAAAGATCATTTTGCTTTTCTAACATATAGGTTTGGAAATGAATACCATTTATCGAATCATATTGATCATAGACGTGATATACTCCACCAGAATGACGCACTGGAGGAGGAACCTCATTGGGGTAAAAATTGAGAACAAAATCATTGTCATCGATTAAAAAATTGCGAGCTAACATAGGATTTACAAGTGTCAACCTATCTTGTGTAATGGCATCGATACCACCTTCTACAAGAAGTTCTCCTGCCCCAGATAGCATAGGTTTACCGCTCGGTGTATCTAATCTATCCCTTGCTAAAATATGTGCACCTGTTGGATTAACAACCAGCTCCCCTTTATTATTTAAAATAAGATCCTCACTTCCTGTATGCGCTGTTACAGTAATTTGAGGGGCATCTAAATTAATATTTTCCGCTGATACTACATCACCAACTGTAATCGATTCGGTAAAAACAAAATTAATATTTCCAAAGGAAGTAAGTACTTCCTGAGGGCCTAAGATTAAATTGGAACCTGATAGATTAAGCGTTGCGCTACTATCATTGTATATCGATGCAATACTTAAATCTGCTCCTTGAGAGTTTGTAGAAGTTCTTGGATTTTCTGCTAAACAAATATCACCGGTTCCTACATCTAGATTTCCAAGAAGCTGCAAAGTTCCATTTGGAAGATTGCCTTGGGTTGCTGTCGGCGTAAATGTATCAGAGGGCTGCAGGGTTAGATTGGCCGGTCCCGTAGATGGTGGCAGATTTGATCCACCTGTAATTGTAATATCGTTTACTGAGATATCACCACTATTTTGAATGTTTACAAGCCCCATTGATGTAATCGAACTTTGAAAGGTTGTGCTTGAAACTCCTTCAAATTGATAAAGAGCATCCACATCTACTGATAGTCTAACGTTTACAGTATCTGCATAATTGATATTTACAATGCCGGCGCTTAATGCAATATTTCCAATTACACTATTAAAATCAAGGGATCCAATTGTCTGAAAGGTAGGGCAAAATACTGATGTTGGTTGCATACCGCTTGGCGATAAAAAAGGCTGCGGCATCAACACAGATGCGCAAGATATTGTCGGCACAAATACACTTCCTTCTGTAGATGTAAGTCCCCCAGTTACGTTTGATGAAGTATTTTTAACATAATTTAACACAGCAGTTACATCTGTCGATAAGGAAACTATCCCAGAACTTGTAAAATTGGAAAGATTATCAGATGAGGCTCCTTGAATCGGGAGAGAGGCTGCGAACCATTTTCCCTGGCAAACAACTCCAAAAGTTGGAGATGTAATGGTAATATTTCCACCAAGTTGCTCTTGAGATCTCGACCCAAACCCTGAACCGCCAAGGGTATTGATTCCGTTTACCGTTACGCCGTTAGAACCACCCTTTAATGTTACATTTCCACCCCTATTGTATGTATCAAGTGTTGAAGAATAAGATCTGCCGGCAGATGCATCAATATCGTATAAATCTCCAAAAAGGATATTTTCTCCTGCAGAAGCGTCAATAAAAACATCTCCTCCATCTGATACATTGGAACCCAAACCACCAGCAGCGGATAGTAATGGAAGCTCAGGTGCAACTGCGCCTGATGTGGTGAGACCACCTAAAACAGTTTGCTCGGTAGCCCCTACAAATCTCGTATTAAAAGTTACAGTATCTGTTGCACCGGTGATTGTAAAACTTTTACATAAAATGGGACCATCTATTGTAAAATTACTTGGATCATTAATAGTAATATCACCAACAGGTGTACCACCTGTTCCAATTGTATTATCAATAAAAGTGGTAGCACTTAGCATCGTACCAATTTCTACATCACCACCATTTGCATTAATAATTAGTGGAGACTCTCGATACCCTGTGCCTTCTCCAATGCCCTGCTCAAAAGTAAGATTTCCACCGCCTGCCATATTGATGGTGATATCAAGAGTTCCAGCAAGGTTTGTAACAGTATCTATTCCACTGCCTCCAATGGTAAGGTTATTTTGCGTCTTGATTTCTGATGCATTTGTACTTGTAGCATCTCCAAATACAAAAGTTGATGGGAAAAGATTGATATTAGAGGATCCTCCTGTAGTTTCAATTAGCCCTCCCTGCAAAGTAATGGTTGTTACATTCATGGATGTTCCAAGCACCCCAAGAGATAAACTTGGTGTCTGGCTGATTGTTCCATTATTGATAGTAAGATTGCTAACAGCTCCACCCGTTGAGCCTGAGTACACGATATCTGTGCCAAAATTTAAAGATCCGAATTCAAGAAGGTTTACAGTATCTGTTTCGACATTTATAACTTGACCTACTCCAGAAGATGTTACTTGACCAATTGCCCCTGAGCCACCTTGGAAATTGAGTGTGCCCGATTGCAGGGTAACTGCTGGTGAAGTACCTGCAGTACTTGTTACATTAGCTCCGTTGAGTGTAATTACTCCCACTATATCAGCTGATGTATTCGTAATCGAAATTAAAGCAGATGATGCCATCGCAAAATCTGCATCGGTAAGGCCGCCACTAGCATTTCCTTGCCCAAGAGTTATTAACTGATCTCCGGGAGTGTCAGTCGTCACATCAATAGTTACAGCCCCTGTTAGATTCCTATAATTTGTATCCCAATCTGATTGCGTTAAAATTGAAATAGGTCCCGCTGCAAGGATTTGATTATGACCAGAGACTCCACTTGGAGCGGATACATCCCGAAGTTGCAATCCATCATGAACATGATTTTTTGCATGAGTCTTGATATGTCCTCCAGCTCCAGAATTTGCGCCACCACAAGCAGAAATCTTTCCACCAAGAATAAGAGAATCTTTCGAAAGAATCTCGATTTTCCCACCATTTCCAAAGTCTTTGGAATCGGCTAAAATAGCTGTGTCTTTTGTAATCATTACCTGATTTGCAATAGGCGCATCAGGATATCCCCCTATTATAATATCACCAGCATTTCCAAATGAGGATACATCTATAATGGGGCTATTGAGTACAATATCTAGAGCTGATACACAAATACATCCAGGAAGATCTGTTACACTTGTCCCGTCAAGTGTTCCAGAAATATGTACCTTAGCTTTTTCAGATCCTTGGATTTCAATATTTTTAGCTTTGATCTTTCCTGAATTTATAATTGATAATGCATAAATATCAGAAGAGCTTGCAAAAGAACCTTCGCTTTTATTGACTTGATGATCTGACTCTGCATTAAATTTAACGCTGAGTGGACTCACCTCTTTGGTAAGATAGACATTGTCTCCGACAAAAAGCCCCACCATCCCATCTGGGGAAATTAGCTTTCCTAGTTGCTCAATTTTTTGAGCAATAAAGGTAATCCGATCCGCTTGAATTAAACCTTCATTACGAATGAGGCCTTGCAGATTTGTAAATTGATACTTGCCTGATAAAAAGTCACTGTCAGAGAGTTTTCCAGTCGATGCTAGAAATTTGGCAGTATCAATTATCGCCGTTTTCCCTAAATATATTCCTGCTGGATTTAATAAGTACACTGCGCCATTCGAAGATAGCACCCCATTAATTTTAGAAGCAGATCCACCATGTACGCGACTAAGCACTCTTGATTTTGCATCATATTGCTGAAAAACAACTTTTTCTCCATTGGCAATATCAAAACTTTGGAAATCAATTATAGTCTCTTTACCCGTTTTGTATGTGGTAGTTCGCATATACTCTGAAACAGACGCTTTGCCATGTTTTACTTTTTCAAGCTTTGGTTTTGCATGAAGAGTCACCATTGCAAGCATGCAAAGAGTAGTTTGACATGCGATTAATTTTTTGAACTTCATAGCTTGCCACATTATTGTTCGTCACGTTTTGCAATTTCTAAAAGTTCGATCCACTGCATTGCGCTAATACTATGTGGCCAGAAAGCCGCATTTACCTTTACCTGCAGCCTGCTTTTCTCAAGCTTTGTTAAATAAGACGCTTTGATATCTTCTTTAAAAGAGACAATTGCATCGAGCATATGATAGGCATCTGCTTCAGCTTCACTTTCTTTTAACCAATAGAAAAATGAAACCGATGCGAACGTATCGTGATTTTCTAAATACGTTGCAATGGCTTGTGATAACAATTCATCTTTTGCTTTCTTGCATAGTTGTAAATCATTCCAAAAACCTCTTAGCGCATCTTTTTTAGTTTTTAAAAACTCTGTGATTTCCTGACACGCCATTTCTTGTGAATGTTGATAGAGATCATTTTGTTTCTCTAACATATACGTCTGGAAATGAATGCCATTTATCGAATCGTATTGATCATATACATGATACACACCACCTGAATGTTTAATGGGTGGTGGTGGAACGCTACCTGGATAAAAGTTTAAGATAAAATCATTATCATCTGCTAAAAATCTAGCTGCCATGGGGTTAACAAAAGTTAAAATCGATGGCGTAATCTGCGTTAAGCCGCCCTGCACAAGTAGCTCCCCATCCCCTGAAAGTTTTGGGGCGCCATCTGGCGTAGAGATGGTGCCACTTGCTAAGATATGCGCACCTGTTGGGTTAATTTCTAACTCCCCTGTACTTGTAAGTATTTGATCCGGACTTCCAGTATGTGAGGTCACCGAGATAGTAGGTGCATCAAGAGTGATATCACCAACAGCTATAACGTCTCCTACTGTAATGGACTCTGTAAATGTAAAATCAATATCTGCAAAAGAAGTAAGAACTTCTTCTGGGCCCAAAACAAGAGCGTTACCCGTAGCTGTAAAAGTCGATGATCCATCATTAAAAATAGATGCAATACTCAAATCTGCGCCAGCGCCTGTTGTAGATGTTCTAGGATTCATTGCTAAACAAATATCACCTGTCCCAATAGCAAGTGTTCCAAGAATCTGCAACGTTCCATTCGGAAGATTTCCCTGCGTTGATGAGGGGGTAAAGGTATCAGATGGTTGCAATACTAAATTAGCAGGACCGGTGGAGGGTGGTTGCGGTGAGCTACCTGTTATTGTGATATCTTGCACAGATATATCACCACTATTTTGAATGGTTACTATTCCATCAGATGTGATCGAACTATCGAAGGTGGTATCTGTTATCCCTTCAAACTGGTAAAATGCATCGCATGCAATTGCTCCACTTGCTGTAAAAGTATCTGCATAATCCACGTTGATAATACCCGAGCTTGTTGGCGTTCCAACAGCTGTTGTAAAGGTTAAACTCCCAAGCGTTTGAAAAGTGGGACACATTACAGCTGTTGGAATGCCACCTGCTATGTCATTTACAAACTCTGGCATAGAAATGTTTGAACCTGAAATCATGGGAACAAATACACTTCCCTCACTCGATGTAAGACCACCTGTTGGATTGAAGCTATTGTTATTTACATACGTTACAGTAGTACTACTTACAGGTGAAAAAGTCACATCTGCAGAGCCTGTAAAATTGGAAAGATCATCAGAGCTTGCACCTTGAATCGGAAGGGAAGCTGCAAAAATTTTACCCTGCAAATTCATATCCCCACTTGCAGAACTTAGAGAAATGTTGCCGCCAAGTTGCTCTTGGGACCTTGATCCATAACCTGAACCACCAAGTGAGTTGATGCCATTAACGGTTAGTCCAGAACTTCCACCTTGCAGTGTGACATCTCCCCCACTGTAATAGTTATTCGATGTAGAGGAGTAATCTCTTCCACCAGAGGCATCTATATCATAGAGATCTCCAAAGATAAGTTCGGTGCCTGAAGACACATCAATACTCACATCTCCACCATCTGAGATAAAGCTTAAAAGAGTAATGGGTGACTCAAAGGGAATATTACCAGATGTAGTAAGGCCTCCTAAAACTGTCTGCTCAGTGCCTCCTGCAAATCTTGTATTAAAAGTAACAGTGCCCGTTGCACCTGTGAGCGTAAAGCTTTTACAAGCAACTGGACCATCTACTGTAAAATCATCTGGATCATTGATAGTAATATCGCCTATCGGTATGCCACCAACACCAATTGTATTATCAATAAATCCAGCGGTACTTAGCATAGTTCCAATTGCAACATCTGCTCCATTAGCATTAATAATCAGTGGAGACTGTCTGTAATTACCAGGGACTGTTCCACCCTGCCCAATACCCTGCTCTATTTCAAGGGTGCCGGATCCCATCATAGTGATGGTATTATCAAGGGTTCCTGCTAAATTGATCGTAGTCGAACTAATCGTTAAATCATTTTCTGATTGCAAAGTAGATGCATTTGTATTTGTAGTATCTCCAAATACAAAACTTGTTGCAGAAATTGTTAAATCTGAAGAACCACCCGTTGTTTCAATGGTACCACCTTGGAGCACAAGAGTTGTAGGAGCAATAACCGTTCCCCCTGTTCCAATTGTAATACTCGAGCTTTCACTAATGGTTCCGTTAATAATCGAAAGTGTTGTCGTATCTCCTGTTCCTGCTGTATCATTATAGGCTACCGATCCATCGAAGGTTAAAGCGCCATCTTCAAATAAATTCACCGTATCTGCATTGACATCGATAACAACTGCATTTGTGGGAGCTGTGACTTGTCCTGTAGCTGAAGATCCCCCTTGGAAATTAATGACCTCAGTTGCAATTGTCATATCTGTTAAACTTCCAGAAGAGCTTGTAATTGTAGCGCCATTTACCGTAATTACACCAGAGGTAGTACCTGATCCGTTTTCAGTAGCAATTGAAACTGTTGTTGCCATGGTGAAGTCTGCATTAGTAAGTCCACCAGCGCCGCCTCCATTACCAAATGTAATCAACTGATCTCCAGGGGTTGCACTTTCAGCAAGTACGCTTACAGCGCCAGTATCTGTCCCAAACCCTGACGCATCCCAAAGAGCTTGCGTAGAAAGATCGATGGGGCCCGCTGCTAAAATATGAAAATGACCAGGCGCTCCACTTGGGGCCGTAACATCTCTTTTAATCAAATTTTCATGAGTAAATTTTTTAGCTCTTGTTGTGATCTGTCCACCGTCCCCAGAGTTTTCACCTCCACAAACAGATAGCAACCCGCCGTATTTCAGATGATCCTTTGATAGAAGTTCTATTTTTCCACCCTCACCATAATCCTTTGCATCGGCAAAAATATGTGTATCTCCTTTCACAAAAACATGCTCTGCAATTGGATTTCCAGGAAGCCCTCCAACTATAACGCTGCCCCCGCCACCAAGAGCTGATGTATCAATAATGGGATTATCTAAAGTTATCTTTGCGCCATTAATACAGATAGATCCCTTAACACCATCCACATCTGAGCTTGCATCAAGCGTTCCACCTATGTTTATTTTAGAACCAAGATCACCTTGCACCTCAATTTGATTTGCTGTGATATTTCCCTTGTTTACAAGAGAAAGAGCATATACATCAGATGATCCTGCAAAAGAGGTATTCTTATCTTTGGTATCGTTGAGCTCTACTGCATTGAATTTTACACTTAAGGGGCTCATATCTTCCGAAAGGTAAACACTGCCTCCCACAAAAAGACCCACCATTCCACTTGGGGCAACAAGTTCTCCAAGCTGCTCGATTTTTTGAGCGACAAAAGCAATGCTATCCGCTTGCACTAATCCTTCATTTCTAATGAGACCTTTCAAGTTTGTAAACTGATAATTTCCTGATAGAAAGTCTTGATTAGACAGCTTTCCAGTTGAGGCTAAAAATTTGGCCGTATCAATGATCGCTGTCTTTCCGATAAAAATCCCTGCTGGATTTAATAAGTATACCGCTCCATTTGATGATAACATCCCATTGATTTGTGAGGCGGAGCCTCCTATCACTCGACTTAAAACCCTTGCATTTTTGTTATACTGTTGAAAAACAACCTTTTCCCCATTTGCGATATTAAAGCTTTTGAAATCAAGAATTGTTTCTTTTCCTGTTTTGTATGTCGTTGTTCTCATGTACTGCGACACTGACGCTTTTCCATGAGCGACTTTGTCAAGCTCTGGTTTTGCTTGCAGTGTACCTACTGCTAAAACTAAGAAAAGAGCAGATGTTTTTTTCATATCTGCCTCCTAATACATGACCGTTGCGCTAAAGTAGAACTGCTGCGAACCTTTCGATACGTTTTCTACTTTTTTTAGTGCATAGCCATAGTCTGCTCGAATAAATACATTATCTGAGAAGATAAATTCGCCTCCAAATCCAGAACCGAGCAGTGTGTCATCGCCATGTGGTTCTACAAAAACATCCTTTCCACTGACGTTCCAAACCCTACCTGCATCAAAAAAGAGTCGAAGAATCAAGTCCCAATCTGCTTTGTCTCCTTCGAAACTTGGAGCTAGTTTAAATCCTTTTTTTCCAAAAAAGGATCTATGCATAGGAGGTCTAATTTTTAGCATTTGAGGAATGTGGAACATATATTCTGCTCTAGAATAGAGTGTACTATCTCCCGCTGCTACAGATGCTGGATAACCCCTTACTGTATAAAGCCCTCCAAGGATCCCCTGGAATTGAGGGATAAGTCTTGCTGTAAACGATGTTTGCCCACCAACTGCTAAGGAAACCTCATTCACAAGAAATGGATCAATAAAATAGGAACCAAAAGCAGAAAGTTCTCCCATTTGCCAATTTTTAGTCACATCGGTTCTACCAAGTCTATCAAGATCACTTTGACGCACTTGGGTCATGAAGTTAATCGGAAAGGTAAAGCTTGCTTCTAAAAAAGCTTTTGCTTTTTTACTGATATAGGATGTTAGAAAGCTAAAAGTCGGCATTACAAATGACTCTCTACCCTTTAATGAAATCATATCAAAATGAACGTCGATAAATTCATACTGCAAACTCACCTTTGCATCTAGAAAAAGCATCTTGTTTTGGTAGAAGTTATTGATTACAGAAAGCTCTGCAGAGTAGGTATTTCCCGTAAATACATCTGTAGAAAACCCAAGTTGCGGCGCAAGAAACCTTGTTTGAGCACCCTCGATCTGCCATCTCCATTTAGGATCGTTTGGAAAAGGTCTATCATAGGAAATATTTACCGCGTGATAAGAGTGGAATCCATCTGATGCCACATCAATTTGCATGATGTCATCATTACCTGTAACTTGGGTATTTAAATACCCAACAGCTCCCTGCCAACGATTGAGATCAGGTGGTCCTGCGTTATTAATGTTTCCAAAAACTCTCCAAGGTTTGTCTTCATGTACGACAAAATCAACACCTAGATCTCCAACGCCATCCTCCGATCCAACCTCTAATTCAACGTGACGTCTTGGATGTCTATTTAAAAAGTAGACGTAGTTTTCTAAATTATTAGCTTGCATCAGATCATAGCTAGATATGGGTGAGCTATTGATAATATTTCGATGCTTTTTAGCATTGATAGTCTCTATTTTTCCGTAACTATCTTTGCTTACAGTTCGCATCGTTCCAACTTTCATACATTGAATCAAAAAGGTAAGCTTATTACTTGCTTTAGATCGAATATCAACGCCTCTTCCTGTAATCTGCTCTGGATTAACATATACGAATACGCCATGAATGTCTTTTTTATGGAACCATTTGACAACTTGCGAAGAGATCGCCACAAGAGCGCTTTTATCAAAGTACTCAGGCTCCATTCTCGAATTTAGATCACGAATCGTGTACGTCTTAAAGCAAGATGACTGCCCTTTCCCGCTAAAACCTTTTTTTGTTCTACACAGAGAAACAGGGATCTGATTTAACTTATCTAGATTGGGAAGAGAAGGGTGCCCTTTCTCATATTGAAATGAAATTGTCGATACTAAATACCAGTTATTATCTGGATCCATTTCATAGCTGTGAGAAAAAATTGCTCCTGTAAAGACAAGCTGCAACGCGATAAGAAATAGAAAATACTTATGAGTAAAATTCTTCATATAGAAATAACGCCATATCTAGTTGGTATACCTAAATTTGGACATTACACATAATTAAATAATAATTACATCTATTTTTTACTTAACAATAAATAAGTAAAATCAACTACTTTTGCGCTGTGATTCAATAAATTGAATAAACGCGTGATCTCTTTTGATATTTTCAAATTCTTTTCCAGAAACAAGCTCTTCCAAATTCGAAAGTCCATGACTCATCGCAGCTTTTAGCCAACCAATGGTTGGCTTCACCTTTCCAAAAGAGGCCTCTGCAATTGCTGCTCGAACAGCCACATCTTTACTTGGCGCTATTTGAAAACAAAAGGCGGAGTGCTTAGAAACTGTGTCATAGTCTTTTAAATGGTAGGCACATTCATGTAAAATGAGTTTAGACTCTGGAGCTAGGTGTCCTTTAAGCTCCATTAATAAGTGATAACTCTTCTCGTATTCTTTTCTGTTGTAGTGAATTTGAGAAAGGGTTTGGGTTGCAATGGTAAATAGTATTCCTTTCTTGGCAGTATCTCTTATGTGATCTAAATGAGCAATGGCGTCTGCTTGATTCCCCATTTGCATAAGGCTCTCTACTTCTTCCAGCTCTTTTTTTACATCTTCCGACCTGTCACTCTCTGATATAAATCTTGTTTTGCGATAGGCATCGAAGTTTTGAAAAGCGAAGAGAAAAAATAGCGCTCCAATTAAAAAGCCCCCCTTAAAGAAGAAAAACAAACTGATTCCAATCGCGATGAGTGCACTTAAAAAAAGCGATAACTTTACCCCCTTTACGCCAAGTATCCCTTCGAAAATAATACGCAAGAGTTGCCCACCATCAAGTGGCATAACTGGTAATAAATTTACAATTGTCCAAAACAGATTAATCATCTGAAAGGCTCTAACAATAGGACCTACACTTGGAGTTCTAAACGCTTGAAATTGCAGAAGAAAGGTGGCCAGAAGAAAGAGCAAAAAACCAAACAGCGGTCCATTTAAAACTACTATAAACTCTTTCCAAAGAGAAAGCTTGGGTCCTCTTGGGTGGGTAAGCCCCCCAAAAGCTACCAGCTCAATTCTAGGAGAG
Organism: Chlamydiota bacterium; assembly: GCA_021772245.1. Lineage (GTDB taxonomy): Bacteria > Chlamydiota > Chlamydiia > Chlamydiales > Simkaniaceae > JAJFMG01. The sequence continues at coordinate 22,461 of JAJFMH010000025.1, forward strand.
CACCCAAATCCAAGCGCTGCGAGAGCATGGCCAAATTCATGCACTAAAATCGAAATAAAAATAATCCCTATCCAAATGAGCGTCCCTGTAAAACTTCTAGAGTAAAACCAGCCAATAAGCGCTGCTGTTACAAAGAAAAAAGGAGATATGGTTAAGGGTATTTTTCTCGATTCACTCATTTTTGTTTATCCATTGCCTCTTGCATTGCTTTGCCCATTTCAGCTGGTGACTGCGTTACAGTAACTCCAGCTTTCTCTAAAGCTTCCATTTTACCTTTAGCTGTTCCTTGTCCATGCGAAACTATAGCACCTGCGTGCCCCATTCTACGCCCCTCTGGAGCTGTCACTCCTGCGATAAATGCAGCGACTGGTTTGGAGCAATTTTGTTTGATCCACTCCGCGGCCATCTCTTCGGCGTTTCCACCGATCTCTCCAATCATCAAAATTCCTTTCGTCTCCGGGTCTTTTTCAAAGAGCTCCAAGGTATCTATAAAATTAGTGCCGTTTAAGGGATCTCCACCAATACCCACACAAGTGGTTTGCCCCAAACCATTTTGGGTGGTTTGGTAAACGGCTTCATAGGTAAGTGTTCCCGACTTAGAAACAATTCCAATCTTCCCTTTTTTATGGATGTAGCCTGGCATAATACCAATCTTACACTCCCCGGGTGTAATAATACCAGGGCAGTTTGGGCCAATAAGTCTTGAAGTTTTAGATTGCTTCATCACTCTTGACACCTCTAACATATCGCGAATAGGTATCCCTTCTGTAATACATACAATCAACCCTATGCCAGCATCTTCCGCTTCCAAAATTGCATTGGCAGCAAAAGGTGGTGGAACAAACACGAGTGATACATCTGGATTCACAGCTTTTTTAGCCTCAATCACCGTATCAAACATAGGAAGATCAAGAACGGTTTGCCCCCCTTTTCCAGGAGTGACACCGCCTACATAATGAGAACCATACAAAATTCCCTGCTCAGTGTGAAACTTTCCAGCCTTTCCAGAAAGACCCTGCGTAATAATTTTTGTTTTTTTATTTACAAGTATTGCCATAACTATCCCTTAAGCGCATCTACTGCTTTTTTTGCAGCGTCTGCCATGCCATCAGCGCTGATAATTTTAAGTCCTGATTGTGCAATCATTTTTTTCCCTTCCTCTACATTTGTTCCTTCTAATCGAACAATTAAAGGAATGGTCAATGCAAGTTCTTTAGAAGCTGCAATGATCCCTTCTGCAATCGTTGCGCAACTCATAATTCCACCAAAGATATTAACGAGAATTGCTTTTACTTTTGCGTCACTTAAGATGATTTTAAAACCAGCTGCCACTTTTTCTTTGGTAGCCCCACCTCCTACATCTAAAAAGTTTGCCGGCTCACCACCAAAGTGATGGATAATATCCATGGTAGACATCGCAAGGCCAGCGCCATTTACCATACATCCAATATTTCCATCGAGCGACACATATGCTAAATCATGCTTATTGGCTTCCACTTCATTTGGTGACACTTGACTTGGATCAAAAAAATTTGCAATTTCTTTTTGTCTAAAAAGGGCGTTATCATCAACAGACAGCTTCGCATCGAGCGCTAAAATCTGATTTTGTTTCGATACTACAAGTGGGTTGATCTCAAGAAGCGACGCATCATACTTAATAAAAGATCTAGCTAAAATAGCAGCAACACTCATACCTTGTTTAGCTAAATCTCCAGTCCATCCCATAAATTTTGCTAAATATAATAAATGAAAAGGTCTAACGGATCCATCAAGCTCGATGGGCACTTTCAAAATCTTTTCCGGAGTTTTAGCAGCTACCTCTTCAATTTCCATACCACCCTCGGGTGATGCAATCAAAATGGCTTTAGCATTTTCACGATCGATGATCGCTCCCAAATAGTACTCTTTTTCAATATCAACCGGATCTGAAATCATTACTTTGTGCGCAATAACCCCTTCTTTTCCGGTTTGATTATTGACCATCTTCATTCCGATGAGCTTTTTACAATGCTCTAAAATCTCATCTTTAGATTTTCCAAATTTTACGCCGCCAGCTTTTCCACGCCCACCTGCATGCACTTGGATTTTGACAACACCTTCTTTAATTTGTAGCTCCTGGAGCACTTTTTCAGCTTCTCCAATGGATGTTGCAACCCCAAAAGGAGGGATGGGCATCCCTTCTTTTTGCAGGATTTCTTTTGCTTGAAACTCATGGGTATTCATAGAATAATTGGCCTCCGGATCAATCTCGTATCAAAATCTCTTATGTGATACAATCTGATTTCCTTCAATGAAAAAAAGAGTTTAATTTATGTTTGGAATAATAAAGTCTAGTTTTAACAAAATAAAAAAGGCACTTTTTAAAACTAGAAGAATTCTAGGTGGAAAAATTAAAACTCTTTTTTTAGGTCCTGTAAATGAAGAGACGCTAGAAGAGTTAGAGCGTATTCTCTATGAAGCTGACATTGGATCTAAACTTGCAATTTCATTCACTGAAAAAGTGGAGACATTCCTTAGAAAAAATCAAAATGCCAAAACAGAAGAAATTCTATCTCTTTTGAAACATGAGGCTCTCTCTCTTTTAGAAAATAAAGTCGATAAGCTACAAGAGCCCCATAATCCTCTTGTCATTTTAATGATTGGAGTCAATGGTTCGGGTAAAACAACGACGGTTGCTAAACTTGCAAAAAAATATTCTGATGACAAGAAAAAAGTTCTTGTTGCCGCAGGTGATACTTTTAGAGCAGCCGCCACCGAGCAACTGCAAATCTGGGCAGATAGAATCGGTGTAGATATCGTAAAAGGAAAGCAGTCTTCAGATCCTAGCGCTGTCATTTTTGACGCTCTATCTGCTGGAAAGGCAAGAGGCGCTGATGTTATTATTTTAGATACCGCCGGAAGACTACAATCCAAAACTGATCTTATGCATGAGCTTAAAAAAATCTACTCTGTTTGTAAAAAAGTGATTCCAGATTCTCCTCATCAAACGTATTTGACGCTCGATGCCACAAGTGGTCAAAATGCTCTTGATCAAGCAGAAGTGTTTCATAGTTTTTGTCCTCTAACAGGACTTATCCTTACTAAGTTAGATTCTTCTTCAAAGGGAGGAATCGTTCTTCCAATCTATGACAAATTACAGATTCCAATCACCTATATTGGCGTTGGTGAAAAAGAAGATGATTTGATTGCCTTTGATAAAAAGGAATATGTCGATTCGTTGTTTGCAATTTAACATAGGTTTTTGTCTAATCTGAACTATGGATGATCTCAAAACAAATCTACTTTCTCTTGTTCGCGATGTAAAATCATACCTCTATCAAGAAGAGCTTTTACAACAAAAATCTAATGCGCAACTTATACCTTCTACAAAACAAACCATTATAAAATCTGAAACGCCAACAATTATCCCACCAAAAATCTTAACAGCATCGCAAAACATCTCAACTGAGCCTCTAAAACAAAATGAAAATGCTTCCTCTATCCAAAAAATGTCTGAGCAAAGCTCTACAGAAACAAAGCCCATAATAGAAAAGACAAGTGACGCCCCTGATAAACCCATGCAATTACCCCTAAAAGCAGAGCCAAGCCCACTCGCTAAATCCCCACCTGAAGCGAAAAAAACTCATCAAAATAAAGAGTTTGTGTTTTCATTGGAAAAGCCAACTGTTCCAGAAGTAGCTCTACATGACATGCACGCCCTTACTAAAAAAATAGCGCCGAATCTTTTTCTTCATGAAAAAATTCCAAGTGATCACAAAGCAAAAGCGATTAAAAATGCCTACCAAAAACAAGCAACGCACGCTACGGCAACCTTTCTTTATTTTGGTAATACTTATAGGTCCTTTATAAAAAATGTAGTTCATGCAACAGATATTGCTCTTTGCGACGCAAGCCTTGTAGAAAAGCCATTTCAAAACAGCGATGAATGGGAAGCTTTTTTACAAAGCTCCCATATCAAGTTAATTATTGCAACAGACACTGTTTTTTTTGATGACAAGACCTTGCGCAAATTTTATTCCGAAAACGCCGCTGAAAAAAGTTGCTTTCTTGGCAGCATTCCCCTTTTACTTCTTCCAGACCTTTCCCTATATTATAAGGATCCATATCTCAAACGATCCCTTTGGAATCTTATATGTCAGTCTCTTCCCCAAAAAAGCAAGTAAACACCTTACTTTTTACCAATGTGATCTTAGATCAAGGCATTGATAAACCCCTTGCATATTCGATTCCAGAAAATCTAATAAATATCGTAAAGCCTGGAATGAGAGTTGAAGTTCCTCTTATGAATCAAAAACGGAAAGCCACCGTTTTATCCATTTCTAAACGGGCGGCATATCCAAACTGCAAACCTATTTCTAAAATCCTTTCGGATAAAGTGATTTTAAGCCCAGACCTTCTTTACTTAGCTGATTTTATTCATAATTACTACGCTTGCTCTTATCGAAAAGTTTTCAAGATGATGATTCCAAGTGTGTATCGCCAAGAAACCAAAGAAAAAAAGCAGCTTTTTTTAAAGTTACTTCCATCAAAGATAGAAGCCAAAGAAATGTGCATTTCCCTGCGGGAAAAACACCCCAAGCAAGCGCATGTATTGGACTTTATGCTGCAAAGCCCAAAAGGAATTTTACTGACTGAACTCTTAGAAAAAACGAAGACATCTCTTTCCCCTGTTGAGTCCCTCATTAAGAAAAATATTTTGCAAAAACAAACGATTCAAATCGATAGATCATCCCTTGATCACTTTGAATTTTTTCAAACCAAAGATAAAACTCTTAATCCTGAGCAAAAGATGGCTCTTGATTCAATTACAAACACTCTCGAAAAAAACACCTTTGCACCCCACCTTATCTATGGAGTGACTGGCAGTGGAAAAACTGAAGTTTATCTCCAAGCGATTAAAAAAGCGCGGTCGATGAATAAATCTGTTCTTATGCTTGTTCCTGAAATTTCTTTAACCACACAAACAATCGAGAGATTCAGGTCTAGATTCGAAGAGAAGATGGTTATTTTACATCATAGACTCTCTGATGGAGAAAAAATTGATGCTTATCACCAAATTTTAGATGGAAAAATCTCCATTGTGATTGGTGCAAGATCAGCTATTTTTACTCCACTGCAGAATTTGGGGCTCATCATCGTCGATGAAGAGCACGAAGGATCATTTAAACAAACCGATGAAATGCCGACTTATAATGGGCGAGATTTAAGTGTACTTAGAGCAAAACACCTAAACGCCACAGTTATTTTAGGCTCTGCTACGCCTTCGATGGAAAGCTTCTACCTCGCAAAAAAAGGATCTTACGCGCTACATACTCTATCGAAAAGAGCATCTACTGCGACACTTCCCAAAGTACATGTGATCGACATGAAAACAGAATATGAAAAAAATAGTGGCTTTACCCTTTTTTCAAGTATGCTCATTTCTAAAATGCATGAGCGGATAAAAAAAGGAGAACAAGTACTTCTTTTTCTAAACCGAAGAGGCTATCACAGCACAGTGACTTGCAAAGCTTGCGCTGAAGTCATCAAATGCCCTCATTGCGATGTATCACTTACTTTCCACAGAAATGACAACCACCTCAGTTGTCATATTTGCCAGTACGCTCTATGTCCTCCTCCTCGCAATTGCAAATCCTGCAAAGCAGAAAATGAACTTCAATTTAGAGGCGCTGGAACAGAACAAATACAAAGAGCGATCCACGCTCTAATTCCAGATGTGAGAACAACTCGAATGGACGCAGATACAACGCGACATAAAGGCTCTCACGAAAAACTTTTTAAGCAATTTCGATCAGGCAAAGCGGATGTGTTAATTGGAACGCAAATGGTTGCCAAAGGTCTTCACTTTCCAAACGTGACACTCGTTGGCGTTCTTAACGCCGATCAATCACTCCATATTCCTGACTACAGATCCTCTGAGCAAGTATTTCAACTTCTTACCCAAGTGTCAGGTAGAGCTGGAAGGGGCGATATAAAAGGTGAGGTAATTATTCAAACTTCGATGCCAGATCATCCCACAATAAAACTTGCCGCATCGGCAGATTACGACGCTTTCTATGAATCTGAAATTGCCTCTCGAGAAATGTTTTCATTTCCGCCCTACACTCATCTCATCAAACTTCTCTTTAAAGGTCCAATTGAAAAGGATATCGTAGAGTTTGCAAAACTCACCTATGAAGGGCTGCTTGCAAAACTTCCCCGAGACTACACGCTTTATCCACCTATTGCAGCGTCGCTATCCAAAGTCAAAGATAACTATCGCTACAAGTTACTTATTAAAGGCAATAAAGTGATGCCTTTAACTGCTCTTTTACAAAGCATTGAAACCCCAAAAAACATCCGTCTTTTAATCGATGTAGATCCGTTATACACTCTTTAGGTTGCTTTTTTTACAAACTTGGATTTGAGTCTCATATCACCAAAGCCTTTGATTCTCGCTTCAATATCATGTCCATCCACAGGCGTAATCAATCGAATATCTTTGACTTTAGTGCCGATCTTGATCGCAGAAGACTCCCCTTTTACCTTAAGGTCCTTGATGACTGTAACGCTGTCTCCATCCTTTAAGAGATTTCCATGTGCGTCTCTGATAACAAGTCCTTTTTCAGACTTTTCAAATTCCTCTTCCATCCACTCATGTCCACATTCCGGACAAATAAACATGTTTCCATCTTCGTAGGTAAACTCTGATCCGCACTTGATACAATTTGGTAATTTTTCCATACCGTCCTTTCCAAAATTTTTTCCTTAAATATAACAAAAGCTTTTCTCAGTTCCAATCTAAAACCTAAATATCCTGACTCCCTTCTTAGTACATTTACCTATCAAGTGTAAAAAATGGCGATAATTTTTGAATGAATTAAAAGCATCAACTTGTTTATAAAACAAATATAAATACATTTTATTTTCATAACAAAGAAACTTTTTTTATGATTTTTTACATTAACACAAATAAAAATCTTTATTTTAATATTAATTACATGATATCTCCACATTAATAAGGAGAGTTGATTTGGGACATGCATTCCTTGAAGAGCTGAATCGCATTTGGAGAAAAATCCAAAACCGCGCTGTTATCATTACATGTGCAACGCTCCCTCTATCCCCTATTCTTTTAACAGCAAAGCCAACTGACCCTATTGTAAAGCATGGCAATATTTCCATCGATAAATCGAATCTAAATATTGTTTCTAAGAGCTCTAAAGGAATCATTCACTGGAAAGATTTTTCTCTTAATCAAGAAGACATTGCAAAATTTGTATTACCAGATAGCAGCTCAGCTATTTTAAATAAAGTTACCTCAAATATTCCAAGTAAACTCCTTGGAAAACTTACATCCAATGGACAAATATATCTGATTAATCCAAATGGAATACTGATTGGCAAAGAAGGGTCTATTCACGCTGCCTCTTTTATTGCATCCACGCTTGATCTTCCTGATGATCGTTTTTTAAAGGGCGATGGAATGCTCTTCTCCTCTGATAAAAGAGGAAAAATAGAAAATCACGGTTCGATTAAAACTTCCTTTGGAAATGTATATTTACTAAGTCAATACATAGAAAATACAGGTAGCATTAAAGCGCAAAATGGAAACTGTTACTTGGTAGCATCCAACAAAATACTTATTGAGCCCAAAGGTGAAAAACACATTACCATTTTAGGTGATATCAAGGGCAAGATTCCAGGAACAGGCATACAAAATTCTGGATCGATTAATGGAAATCAAATAGAGCTGCTTGCAGACGGCAATCCCTACTCCATAGCAATTAAGCACACAGGATTTATCGAAGCACAATCAACTAAAATACATGATGGCAAGGTTTTTTTAGTATCAGAAACTGGATCCATATCTATAAAAGAATCAGCTGCAATCATAGCAAAAAGTCAAGAAGAGCAAAAATCTGAGATCAATATCTTAGGAAAACATATTTCCTTAGATGACAATGCCTATATTAAAACAACTGAATCAAACTATGGTGGAAACATCTTTATTGGTGGTGGTTACCAAGGAAAAAACAAAGATAAGTACAATTCACAATCTACACACATAGGCAGAGGCGTTAAGATATTTGCCGAACCGAGTACTGGTGGCGATGGCGGCAGGGTTATTATCTGGTCCGATGGAGATACCCATTATGATGGATATATTTCAACGCGTGGTGGCAATAAATATGGCGATGGCGGATTTATTGAAATCTCTGGAAAAAAAGACTTAGCATACCGCGGCCTCATTGACACCAGGGCTAAAAATGGAAAAACAGGCATACTTCTTTTAGATCCAACTGATATTACAATCTCTGGAGGAGCAACCTCAGGGGGAGCATTTAGTGGCGGCGATCCTGATACTTTTTCAGGAACAGCGGCAACTGCAGTCTTAAATAATGGGGATCTACAAACAGCTTTATCAGCGGCAAATGTGATTGTAACAACAGCTAGCGCCTTTGGCTCTGTAGGCGACATTACAGTCTCTTCTAATACAGACCTCACATCACCTGGAAACGATTTAACACTCATTGCAACTAACGATATTACAACAAATAACCTGTTTCGTTTCACCGATACTTCTACAAATACAGCAACTCTCACTCTTACAGCTGCAGGTGACATTAACATCAATCAAAATTTTCGATGTAGAGATGCCTTAGCATGCAACCTTACAGCTACAACAGGGAGTATCACCACAAACACCTCTTCCGACATGGATTGTGATGGAACAACGCTTACTACTTTTACAGCCCCAGCACTGACAGGCGATATTACTCTTTTAAAGTCTTTCGATACAGATGCTGGAGCCGGGAGCTCGAGTATTACCTTTGATGCAGGGCAAGATATCATAATTGGTGGAAGTACTGTAGATGCCTCAATTACCACCACATCAGGAACGATTACATTAGATGCTGGCAGAGACATTTTACTTACTGCTGGAACAGGAGGGGGAGATGAAGTAGAAATTTCTACTATAACTGACTCCATCAATGTTACTGCTGGACGAGATCTTATTCTAGATGCATCTCCATCTTTAGGAACAAATTCCTTTATACAGATTGGTACAACTGACCCAATAATTTCATCCGATATTAACATTACAACTGGCAGAAATCTTACCTTAATATCTGGAAGTTCAAATAATAATTCCACACAAATTGGATTTGATGGAGCAGGCACCACCGCAACCATTGACTCAAATATCACCCTATCTGTCGGAGGCAATGTAACCCTTACTGCTGGCTCCGCAGATAACACATTCAGTTTAATTGGACATGGAAGTGATAATGTATCTACGGAGATTATCACCGGTGACATTATTTTTAGCACCCTCACAGGAGATATTACATTAACAGGTGGGTCTGGAGCGGGGGGCTCATTTGCACATATCGGTCATGTCAAAGGAGGTAATGGAGGTGGAGTTACCATCACTGGAGATATTACCATTCCCTCAGCAGGTACCTGTGGTAATATCATACTTGCAGGTGGATCTGGAGATGCTGGATATGCTCTTCTTGGTCATGGGGGCCGAATTGATAATCAAACAGATGTATTTTCTGGTCATATTACCCTTAATGCTACATCGATTGATGTTACGGCCGGAACTGCAAGTACTGGAGATGCTTTTGCGGGAATTGGGTACTTTTCAAGAGTGACTGGTACTGGCACCAGCACAATTACATCTTCTTCTGTAGACGTCACTTCAGTCGGAAGCATTACGCTGCAATCAAACCCCTCTGAAAATGCTTGTATTGGAGTTCGAATTGAAGATAACTCAGGCGCTGGAACCAATTCCGCCGTAATGGATAGCATTTCAATTACAACAACTGGAGTTGCAGGCGATTTGAATATTTTGGGAGCTTCTACTCACACAGCCTCGAATATTGCTATGGTCGGTTGCTTCGTGGTAGAGGGAACTTCCTCCTCCCCTCTCACCATTGATTTATCAGGTGATCTTGTTGTAAATACACAATCTGGTGGAGCCTCAACAGCGGTGTCTACTTTCATTCAAAATGGAAATGGCTTAACACCAACTAATGTGCTTTCAATTACGACCGCTGGAGATATAAGTATTCTAGGTGGTAACGGACCTGCAAGTATTAATGCCCAAGATACCCTCACAATTGATTGCTCAGGGAGTTTGATGATCACCTCTGCATCATCTGCCGGTGCTACAGCATCAATTACATCTGTAGATACGGCTACGATTACAGTTGCCGATGATGCAACGTTTACAGGTGATCCTGCAAATGACGCTTTTATTGAAGTTGGTACGGCAGCAGGAAGCGCAAGTCTTACCTTTGAGGCAACTAGCGGCGCTATTGCAATGCCTGCAGATACCCGCATCGAAAATATAGATACTGGCGCTGGGACATTGAGTGTTACCTCTGGTACAACCACAACTCTTTCTGATGGCGCGTTTATCAGCAATGATGGCACAGGTCTTACAAGCGTAACTGTTGGAACAGCTCTGTCTGTTACCACAACGACAACCGATGACACCTTCATTGATGGCGCTGGTGGTTTAACTGTACTTGCTGGAACAAGCGCTACATTACTGGGCGCAACGCCAGGAATTGCATATTTGGAATGCGCGAGTGGGGATCTTTCCTTTACTACAACAAGTGGGACCCTCACAATTGGAGCAGACTCTAGAGCTGAAAACTTAAGCGTTGGAGCCGAAACATTTATCCTGTCTTCTGGCGGAACTATGGTCATTGAAGATGGGGGCTTTGTTAATCATGATGCAACAGGATTATTTACTCTTGGATGCGGCGGTGATTTTTCTATTTTAGACTCAAGCAGTTTGACAACATCTGGCCCATTAACAGGCGTTGTAATAGGTTCCACAAGCATCATGGCCAATGCCACAGGAGACTCTTTTCTGAGCGCAGCGGATACAGTTTCATTTGTAACAGGTACATCTTTAACGCTTACAGGTTCATCACCGAATGAAGCCTATATTGAGACAAGTTCTGGAGATTTATCTGTTACAGCCACAACAGGAGTAATTACAGTTGGCGCAGACACTCGCATTGAAAATACGGATGGCGCCGCTGGAACGATGCTTATCTCATCTGGTGGCAACACAATTGTCGAAGATTTAGGTTTTTTAAATAACGATGGATCTGGAACTTTTACACTTACGATCGGTGAAGATTTAAATGTACTAACCGGTGGCTTTATTACGGCGACAGGTCCCATTGCAGGAACTATTTCTGAAGATTTAAATATTACGGCGTCTGTTGCAGCCGCTTCATTTATTTCAGGCACAGATGATGTATCACTAACCTCTGGACTCGATACTACTTTAACCGGAGCGTCTCCAATGGAAGCCTATATTGAAACATCTACGGGTAGTCTAGATGTAGGAGCTACCGCCGGCATGATTATTGTTGGCGCCGATACAAGAATCGAAAATAACGACGCCGCCGCTGGATCTGTTTCTATTACCTCTGGATCGGGCACAACTGTGGAAGATGGTGGATTCATCCGAAACGATGGTCCAGGACTTACAAGTTTTACCGTAGGTGGAACGCTCAGCGTTACAGATACAGGTTTTGTTGATGCCATGGGACCCATGACAGGCATCATTGGCGGATCGGTTATTATCACAGCAAGCGCCTCTGGTGACTCCTTTATAGAAGCTGCAGATACTATGGCAATTTCGGTTGCATCTGATATTACGCTTATCGGATCATCTCCGATGGAAGCATATATTGAAACCTCCTCTGGAAGTATGAGTCTATCTACAACCTCCGGCGCCATTACTCTTGGCGCTGATACGAGAATCGAAAATTTAGATGTCGGAACAGGAACGCTTTCTATTACAACAGGCACAGATCTTGACGCCTCTTCTGGTGGCTTTATAAATAGCGATGGAACAGGACTCTCGCTACTTACCATTGGTAATGACTTAAACCTTACTGACTCTAGTTTTTTAACGGTTGGTGGAGCCCTTGTTGCAGCTATAACAGCTGACACTAATATTACATCTACAGCTACTGGCAGCTCTTTTTTAACAGCCGCTGACACCACAGTATTTACAACAGGCTCTGATTTGATCCTTACAGGAACCGCCGCAAATGAAGCTTATCTAGAAATTGCTACAGGCAATTTAACCGTCGGTGCAACAAGTGGAACTCTCACTTTAGATCCCAATGCCCGAATCGAAAACTTTTCAGCCGGAACCGGAACACTTAGCGTCTCTTCTGGCTCTACTATGACGCTCAATGACTCAAGTTTAATTCGCAACGTGGGGACAGGAAGTTCTACATTCGTCGCTAGTGGCGATCTTTCTATTTCTGATGGTAGCTTCTTTGAGGCTGCTGGAACACTTACCGTGTCTAGTAGCGCAGCGTTAGATATCGCAGGTCCTGCAACTTCATACATGATGGGCGCTGATGATACTTCTGTAATGGCAACATCTGACATTACCCTACTTGGAACTGCTCCAAGTGAAGTGTACATTGAAAATACCACAGGTAATTTGAGTGTAGAGTCCATTTCTGGATCGATTTCCATTGGCGCAGATGCAAGAATTGAGAGTATGGATGCTGGCACAGGAACAATTGATGTCGCATCAGGTACTTCAACCACTCTATCAGATGGTGGATTTGTAACAAGTTCAGCTGCAGGGCTAGCTACTCTTATAACAGGTACAAGCTGCAGTATTTCAGATGGAAGTTTTATTGATGTAGGTGGCGCTATTACAGGTGATATCGGAACAACTCTATCCATTACAGCAACTGGCGTTGATACTTATATTACAGCTGATGGAAACGTCATGTTTACTACAGGATCTACCTCGATTACAGGTACTACTTCAATGATGATGGTACCATCTGAGGCATATATTGAAACAACAACAGGCAACTTCACTCTTTCTTCACTCACAGGTGGCATTAGTCTAAGTGGTAACACAAGAATTGAAAATATGGACGCTGGCGCAACGTCCATGTCCATTACAACAACTACGGGTGATTTACTCATCGCAGATGAATCCTCAATTATTCATGCAGGTTCTGGCACTACTATGGTATCTGCAGGGATGGATCTTATTATTCAAGATGGAAGTTTCATTGATGTAGGTGGTAGGTTTACAGGCTTTATATTAGATGATGTTAAAATTACGGGAAGCGCAACGGGTAGCTCATTTATATCAGCCGCTGATACAACAAGTATCACAGCTATCAACAATATTGAACTGACAGGAATTTCAGGAACGGAAGAAGGCTATATTGATGTCCTATCTGGATCTGGAATGATTATTGCGAATAAAAATATCGAAATCAATGACTTCGCTAGAATCACCAATCAAGGCCTTGGATCGCTTACTTTAGTAGTCGATAATGACGATCCAGTAGCTCCTGTCATTGGTAACGGTGCATTCGTACTTACAGGATCTGTTGGTAAAGCTGGCGGCGGACTACTTCGAATCTTTACTGCAAGAAGATCTCAAAACTCTATTACAGGAACTGGAAATGTAAACGGAGATACCTTTGTACCAGGAACGCTTTTCTTAAATACAACCACAGAGCAGTGGGATACTTACTTCCCTGATACTTTTGGTGGAACGCCCTATACATTCTTTTATAAAGATGACTTTGTTCCAACACCACCATCACCTATAATAGTGATACCAACACCAGAGCAAATTCAAGAGATTATCGTTCCGAATTCTGAAATGGCATATATGTTTAGTCAGAGCGATGGATTCTATTTCCTAAGATCTAGATTTAGTATCAGTAAAGTTGGCTCACAAACAATCTACTTAATGCCAACGCCTAATTTCTACCAGCTCAAAGGACTTCGAGGTCTTCAATAACTGGCAAGCACTGAGAAATGAAACTTGGTTAGGCTATTGTCATTTAAAAGTCCTGTTCGATGTAACTTGAATCCAAGATCAGCTCGAAGGGTTAGATACTCTGCAAGAGAATATCTAAGACCTGGACCAACACCTATTAAGTATTGCGACTTTTTCTGCCCTTCAACTAAGTGATGATCCCAGCCAATGCCATAATCAATAAAGGCTAAAAATTGCAGGTTATCACGAATCTTTTTACTATTTTCTGTGTTGATCAGGTGAATCGCTGGTGTTCTTGCCTCTGTGGAAAATAAGAAGCCATTATCACTATTTACTTCTCGCTCATCATAACCTCTAACCGTGCTGTATCCACCAAGACCAAATTGCTCACTTGAAAGCAAATTTGCACCTGCAAGTTGCAATTGCGTGTTAAAAGAAAGAGTAAAATCATTTGGAAGCTTAAACACTGGAATCAAAGTCAAATGGCCATAGATGTAGTTGTTTTTTGCAAAGGGGCGAAGCGAATCAAAGTCAGCATTAGACTGATGTCCAAAGTAATCTCCTGGCATTGCAAATAACTCCAAATTTAAAGAAGTATCCACATAGGAGCTATGTTTAGTTGCATTATATGCAAAAGCGGCTTGGGTAATCACAGCCGTTTTTGCTACTATGGGAACATCCGCAAAGACTAAATTTGTATTTGTTTTTTTGTAATCTGCTCCAAAGGAAATTTCATGTAAAAAAGTGCCTCTTGGTTGCAAAGGTATAGTATATCTAGCGCTTATTTGCGTAGATCTACCCGTATTACTCATATCACCAAGTGTCATCTTTGCATTTACCTGAGAATATCCCCCAAAGACAGTAAATACGTCTCTCCATGGCAATGGTATAGTATAGTGACCAGTATGGGCATAAAATCTCCCAAAATCAGTCGAAGCGGTATACTGGTAGGATAGTATTTGGTCTAAACCGAATACATCTCCCCAGTTCAGTCCTGCAAATAATCTTCCCTCACCAGTAGATTCAAAACCTGTATTTTCAGCGCCTGCGTAAATACGCCATGGCCTTCTATCTTGTGTCCAAAATTCAACATCTGTTGTTCCCTCTAATTCACCAGGCTTTAAAACAACATTTGTTTGCCTGAAGGGGTTTTGATTAATCCACTGCAAATCAGCGGCGAGTGTATTCGAATCAATAGAGTCATCAAGTTGCAATCTTACATAATCGCGAAGTTTTGCATCATCGAACCACTGACTCCCCTTCATTTCTACATTGCCAATCTTTGCTTCTAAGACAATTAACTGCAAGCTGCCTGTAGAAACATTTTGCTCTGGGATAAGCACTTTGACAACAGGGCGCTTATTCTTATGATAATACTCGTAGATAGCGTCTTTAATTTTGCCGATTTTTTTAAGCGTTAATGGCTCATCATAAAAAAGAGGCTTGAGTTTTTCCTTTAAGAGATGCGATTTACCGGGAACATACAAGTTATGAAATTCAACGCCGTCAACATCAACGCCATCATACACTACATCTTCTCGCCCACCTACAAGATACAATCCCTTGGTTTTTTCGATAATGACCTTATCATTAGTTGCAGCAGGCGATTCTTCCTTACTTGGAAAAATGATTTCATTGGGTTTAGATTTAGCAATTTCTTTAGGAGCAATATGCTCATAATAAGTAAAAGCATTTACGGTTAGAAGTGTTGAAATAATAGCAACGGAGAGTTTCATTCAAAAACTTTACATAATTGTTCGCGATTCTGGAACCATATCGTTTTTTAATTATTGTTGCAAGGACCGTATGCGCAACTTCCTTGCTTTAATCTCTTTTTTTTTCTACACAGAAATAACACTATAATCATCTCATACAACATTTGCGGAGCAAAAATATATGCTACTTTCAAAAAAACAAGATTTAAATAAGAAACAAGACTCTGAAAAAGGTCACACAAGCACATATAGCTCTAGATACTTTAGAGAAAGTATTCCAAAGTACGAGATGCCAGAAAATTCAATGCCTGCAAATGCTGCTTATCAGCTCATCAAAGATGAACTCAATATGGATGCAAACCCATCTCTTAACTTAGCAAGTTTTGTAACTACTTGGATGGAAGATGAAGCAGAGAAGCTCATCCATGAAAACCTGCATAAAAATTTCATTGACCACGACGAGTACCCTCAAACAGAAGAAATCCATAATCGATGCGTAAATATGTTAGCGCGCCTTTTTAACGCACCAGAGAACTGCACATCAATTGGAACGGCAACCATCGGATCATCAGAAGCTATTATGTTAGGCCTTTTAGCCCATAAATGGAAATGGAGACAAAGAAGAGAAAAAGAAAACAAGCCGACAGATAAACCCAATATTATTTTTGGCGCAGAAGTTCACGTATGCTGGGAAAAATTTGCTAGATACTTTGATGTGGAAATGAGAATGATTCCCCTGAAAGAGGGTTTATATACCATTACTAAAGAAAGCGTAGAAGAACTCATCGATGAAAACACCATTGCAGTTGGAGCCATTTTAGGAACCACCTATTCTGGTCAATCAGACCCTATACAAGAAATTAATGATCTGCTTGTAAATATCAAAAAAAATAAGGGATGGGATATCCCTTTGCATGTTGACGCTGCAAGCGGTGGGTTTGTGATTCCATTTACAAAACCTGACTTTGTATGGGATTTTAGACTTGAGCAAGTAAAGTCCATTAATGTCTCTGGACACAAATATGGACTCGTTTATCCAGGTATTGGTTGGATTCTTTGGCGCGATGAAAGTGATTTTCCCAAAGAGCTTGTGTTTAATGTGAATTATCTTGGCGGCTGGATGCCAACCTATACTCTTAACTTCTCTAGAGGCGGCGCTATGGTCATAGCGCAATACTACAATTTTTTAAGACTTGGCAGACAAGGCTATACTGAAATCATGGAAAACTGCATGGCCAATGCAGGTTATCTATCTGATCTACTTGAAAAAAGTGGGAAATTTACAATGATATCTAAAGCCCAAATGCTACCTATTGTAGCCGTGTCCTTAAAAAATGCAGAAAAGTTTACAGTGTTTGATTTATCTAAAAAGCTGCGAGAAAGAGGTTGGGTCATGTCTGCCTATACCATGCCTAAAAACGCAGATAATGTGGCTCTTATGCGTGTTGTCGTACGCGAACATTTTAGCAAGGATATGGCTGGAATTCTCTATCAAGATATTATGAATGCATGCGACGCTCTTTCAGAGCAAAAAGCTCCATCCAAGCCAGATGCTAATGGAGAAAAACATCGCCCCATTTGTTAAAAAATTTTATGATTCTTTTTTGCCGATCTCTAAATCCCTAAAAAATTTTTTGGGGATTTTTCTTTATCACTACAAAATTTTTAAGCAAAAGAATTATAGAATTTAGAGTATGCATCCCTTATAATAATCGAAAACAAAGGAAACTTATTATGGATCAAACAATAGAAGAGAAAAGTATGACAAGTAATACACCTGATTATCACGGATTTGATGAATTTAAAACTAGATCCACTAAGCTAAAAGAAATCAAAGATCTTGGTGTTGATCCCTACCCCCATAAGTTTACCCC
The DNA here is from genome assembly GCA_021772245.1 of Chlamydiota bacterium. Classification (GTDB taxonomy): domain Bacteria; phylum Chlamydiota; class Chlamydiia; order Chlamydiales; family Simkaniaceae; genus JAJFMG01. The sequence goes on from JAJFMH010000025.1 coordinate 39,842, forward strand.
AACATCTAATACCTCTTCTTTACACTCTAAATATGAAAAGCAAGAGATTGGTCACGCTGAAGATGCTACAAATAAATCTACCCCTGAAACATCGGTTGCAGGAAGGCTTGTGCTTTTTAGAGCAATGGGAAAAAACGCATTTGGTCAGATTCAAGACGATACTGGCCGCATTCAAATTATGTTTAATAGAGACATCACAAAAGTGCTTGGACTCAATTCTGAAGAAATCACCCATATCAAATTTATCGAAAAAAAGATGGACCTTGGCGACATCATAGGAGTTAAAGGGCATCTTTTTAGAACGCAAAAAGGCGAGCTTACCATTTTAGCAACAGAGGCAACCCTTCTTTGTAAAAGTTTACTTCCCCTCCCTGATAAACATAGTGGTCTTGTTGATAAGGGCGTTAGATATCGTAAAAGATGGCTTGATCTTATCTCCAATGAAGAAGTTATTAAGAACTTTAAAACTCGTTCTCAAATTGTAACTATTATCAGAGAAGAATTTAGCAAGCTTGATTTTCTTGAAGTAGAAACACCTATTTTACAAAACAATTACGGCGGCGCTGAAGCGCGACCATTTACGACAGAGCTTAACGCTCTGTCTCAAGAAATGTACCTGCGTATCTGCCTTGAGATTTCTCTCAAAAAACTACTAATTGGTGGTATGAGTCGCATTTTTGAAATTGGTAAAGTATTTCGAAATGAAGGGATTGATAAAACGCACAACCCTGAATTTACGATGGTGGAATCCTACGCAGCCTATTGGGATTACAACGATGTCATGGAATTTACCGAGAACCTTTTTGCAACCATCGCTAAAAAACTATTTGGCTCCACAAAAATTGGTCAAAGACACGATAAAAAAGGCACGCTTCATGACATTGATTTGCAAACACCTTGGACTCGTATGACCATGAAAGATAGCATCAAACACTACGCTAAACTAGATGTGGATGCAATGACAGACGATGAAATGAGAAAATACTTAGTCGAAAAATCTGACTTAGAAGTAGATGATGTAAAAACTGCTCCAAAAGGAAATCTCATTGCGTATCTTTTTGAAGAGTTTGTCGAAGAGCACCTTATCCAACCTCATCACATTACCGATCACCCGATTGAAACGACGCCTCTTTGTAAACTGCATAGAGATCCAGCCATTCGAGATGATCGCATTGTAGAGCGATTTGAGACCTTTATACTTGGTTATGAATTCTGTAATGCATACTCAGAGTTAAATGATCCTATCTTGCAAAGAGAACTTCTCGAGCAGCAAGCTTCTAAAAAAGATGCTGGTGATGAAGAAGCTCACCCTATGGATGAAGAGTTTTTAGAAGCCATTTGTCAAGGGATGCCACCAGCTGGTGGTCTTGGAATCGGGATCGATCGTATGACAATGCTCTTTAACAATGCTATTTCTATACGAGATGTAATCTTTTTCCCTCTTATGAAACCAGAAGAAGGCTAAAGTTTTTCTTACGTCTTGAGCTCTCAGTCAATACATTATGGCAGGCTTAGGCGCATAAACCAGAAGATCTTGTATTTAAACTGATTACAACTTTATCAACTCAAAAAAAATAGCACTAAATCGATAATTATTGATTTAGTGCTAGAAAAACAAGGTCGAAAAAATAGCACTAAATCGATAATTATCGATTTAGTGCTAGAAAAGTAGAGGGCAGAAGTGTATGCTGGAATCAGAAGTAAAATAACAACAATATCATCGAATGTTTATTGGAAGAGAAGAAGAGTTGAAAACTCTTAAAGACCAATTAAAAAGTCGATCCGCCAGGTTCATTGCAATAAAAGGGCGAAGAAGAATTGGAAAAAGCCGCCTAATAGAAGAATTTTCAAAAGAGTTCAAAAACAAATTCCTATTTACCGGTATTCCTCCAATAAGAGGAGTGACAAAACAATCTCAAAAAGAAGAGTTTATTCTTCAAATGTCAAGCCAAGGTATGCCGCGTTTAAAAGCAGATGACTGGAGCGAACTTTTTTGGGCATTAGGTAGAGAAACCACTGAAGGCCCTGCTTTAATAGTACTTGATGAAATCGCATGGATCGGGTCAAAAGATCCTGCTTTTCTTGGTAAACTAAAAGTTGCTTGGGATCGCTTTTTTGAAAAAAACCCACAACTTATTCTTATTGTTGCAAGTTCAATATCTAGTTGGATAGATAAAAACATTTTAAATAACACAGGATTCTTAGGAAGAGTAGATAGTATATTGACTCTTCGAGAATTACCCATTCAAGAGTGTTGCAAGTTCTTTGGGACTCGCGCAAAATCCACTTCGAATTATGACAAACTGAAACTTCTTAGTATTACAGGCGGTGTTCCTAAATACCTCGATGCAATTGATACAAAACTTTCAGTTGAAGAAAACATCCAAAAACTTTGCTTTTCGAAAGAGGGGCTACTTTTCAATGAATTTGATCGTATTTTTCATGATCTATTTTCTAGAAGAAGCAATACCTATAAAGATATTGTTGAAACACTGACAAACAGGTTATCTCTTGAACAATCTGAAATTTGCAGCCTTCTTCAAAGAACTAAGAATGGAGTTCTTTCTGAGTATTTAAATGATCTTTGCGAAGCAGGATTTCTTTCCGCAGATTTTACTTGGGATTTAAAAACTACCAAAATCAATAAAAAAAGAAAATATCGCCTTAGTGACAATTATCTCAGGTTTTACTTGAAGTATATCGCACCTAATAAGCAAAAAATCCTAAAAAACACCTATAAAGAAGCATCTCTTTATCAAACTTTAAAATGGGAATCAATCATGGGATTCCAGTTTGAAAATTTGGTAATCCACAATAGAGACCTTCTATTAAGACACCTAAAAATCAAGCCAGGTGATTACTCGTTTGATGGTCCATTTTTTCAAACAAAAACAAGACTTAGAAAAGGGTGTCAGATTGACTATCTAATTCAAACAAAAAATATTTTGTATATCTTTGAAATAAAATTTTCTAAAAACCCTGTTGGCATGAAGGTCATTGAAGATATAGAAAAAAAAATTAAAGCTCTTTCTTTTCCAAGACATGTCTCATACAAGCCAATATTAATTCATGTCGGAGGCGTTAGTGATGAAGTCCTCATGAGCGACTTTTTTGATGAATGCATTGATTGGACCAAATTTTTAACAATTTGATTAAACTTTTTTTACTCGAGAGCCCTCTTTAGTGTCTTCAATGATATATCCCTTCGATAGAATAAAATCTCGAAGCTCATCACTTAGGGCATAGTTTTTTTCTTTTTTAGCTATATTGCGCTTCTCTAGTGCATTTAGAATGTCTTGAGGAATACTCATTTCATCAAAAGAGAGTACGCTAAGTACTTGATTGCATTCTTCTAAAAAGGAAAGAATATCCATTCCATCTTTCGAGCTAATCTTTCCAGCATCAAAGAGATTATTCACATCACGCATCATATCAAAAAGTGATGCTAGGGCAACAGACATATTTAAATCGTCGCATAATGCCTTTTTAAATTCAGCTTTTGTCTTATTGATAATGGAAACAGCAAAGTTTGAGCTCTCTCCTTTAGCCTCTTTCATACGCAGAATAAAATCTTGGAAGCGTTGCAGGCTTTTTTTTGCGCCATTTAGCCCATCTAATGTGAAATTGAGCTGCGTTCTGTAATGCGTTTGCATAAGAAGGTATCGAATCTCTAAACCAGTATAACCTTTATTAATGAGGTCTCGAAGAGTGTAGAAATTACCGAGGCTTTTAGACATCTTCTTGTTATCTACAAGAAGATGTTCAGCATGTACCCAATGCTTTACAAAATGTTTACATGTATGCGCTTCTGATTGCGCAATTTCATTTTCATGGTGAGGGAAGATATTATCAACACCTCCCATATGAATGTCGATGGATGGACCAAGTTCATGAATAGCCATAGCGGAGCATTCCATATGCCAACCAGGTCTACCTTTTCCAAAGGGGCTTTCCCAAAAGATATCGCCATCTCTTTTGTCATCGTATGCTTTCCAAAGGACAAAATCTTGTGCAGCGTCCTTATCGTACTCATCCATCGTCTGACGATTGGAGGCGCCTGTTTGCAGGTCTTCTAAACAAAGATGTGAAAGTCTTCCATAGGATGGAAAATAAGAAATACTAAAATAAATGGAATTGTCTTTGCCTTTATAGGCAATGCCTTTCTGGATTAGATCCTCGATGATAGAGATCATCTGAGGAATAAAATTCGTAGCTCTTGGATAAGAATCCGCTTTTTGAATATGAAGAGCGCCAAGATCTGCAAAAAAGGCATCTGTGTAATCTTTGGTAATAGATGAGAGAGGCTTTTGCAAGCTTACAGCCTTCTTAATTGTCTTATCATCAATATCTGTGATATTCATCACATGTTTGGTCTGAAAACCTAAGTGATTGAGAGTTTTAATAAAAACATCTTCAAATACATATGTTCTAAAGTTCCCAATATGCGCATAGTCATATACAGTTGGTCCGCAAGTATATATTTTTAAGGGATCTTTTGAAACAGTGATCGGAAGCTTTTTCTTTTTCTCCGTATCATAAATATGCAAAAGAGCTTGTTCATCCATTATACATCCGAGGTTTTCATTTGTTCATCTAAGGCCTTGTAACTTATCTTGCCCGCAGCATTTGTTGGAATTTCATTGATTTCATGTACCTGATTAATTTTTACAATTCTTGCAAACTGATTCTCTTGTAAGATATCGTTAACCATATCTTTTTCTAAAGGCGCTATACAAAAAAGATGCAGCAATGGTTTTTCATTTTCTTTTTGCTGAGCGCAAACAGAGAGAAAAGCTTTGTCTTCGGGAACTTGAAAAAGCTTCCTATTTATAACTTCTTTGGTAAGAACCTCTTCAATAGAATGAAGACTAATCATCTCCCCTCCAATTTTTACAAAGCGTTTGAGCCTACCTGATAATATTAGATTATTATCTTCATCTAAAAAACCCAGGTCTCCACTTCGATACCATCTTTTACCATCAAGTTCAATAAATGGATCCTTTTTACCCTCTCCTAAATATCCAGAAAATACCGAATCGCCATGAATGCAGATTTCACCAGTTTCACCTTTAGGTAGCTTTTCCAAAGTCTCTAAATGGATGGTACAAATCTCAATATTGCCAATCGGTTTACCAACCCCTTTTTTGACATCTCCTTCTCTTTGAATCGTAACAATTGGAGAACACTCAGTAATTCCATAACCTTCAATCATCTCAGCTTGAGGAAGATTTTTGCTTGCATAGGCAAGTAAACTTTCTGAAGCTTTTTCAGCGCCTGTTACTAGAAGTCGAATAGACTTCAAATCATCCTTTTCAGCGATTTGAAATAGGTTTTGATAAAAGCTTGGCGCTAAACATATAATTGTGGCCTGTACTCTTTTTACATCCTCTGCTATTGCCTGAGCATCTGTTGGGTCTGGCGCAAAAAAGGCTCGTATCCCATAAAGAATCGGAAAAAAGCCTGTAACAGTGAAACCAAAAGAGTGAAAAGGCGGCAAGGAGGCATAGAGAATATCTGATGGCTTCAAGCTTGTATCGTGCTGGACAGAGCGCAGGTTCGATAAAATATTGTGATGAGATAGTGGCACAGCTTTCGGGAAATTTTCAGTACCTGATGTAAATAAAACAACAGCCGTATCTTCTTTTTTCTGGTTCGTAAGTCCAAGCTTTTTAAGTTTAGCCTTTACGTTTCTTTTAGATAGAAACATTGCGGAAAGTTTATCTGAAAGAGTAATTGATCTTCTCACATCTTCAAGTAAGATTAGTTTTTCAATTGCATCACCAATTTCTAGATAAGCTAAGCGATCTAAAAACTTCTGCGATGTAATAATCGACTCTATGGAAAGCTCTTTTACGCCATGTTCAATATTTCGAGAGCCCGCTGTCCAATTCAGCATTACAGGAATCTTTTTTGCGATTAAACAGGCAAGCGTTGTGATATATGATCCAATGGAAGATGGAAGCATTATACCTACGTACTCTCCAGGAAGTTTGGCAATTTTTTCAGCAAGTAGGATTGCTCCTATTTCCCATCTTTTATATGTGATTTTTCCACTATTATTATCAGCTGCGCAAATATGATTTTTGAGGCGATCAGAACTATTAAAAAAAGCTTCTACTAAAGTAGAACCTTTAGGGATATCAAGAACAGGTCTGTCCTCATTCCCCCATGAAAAAGGGGGCATATGCATATTACCGCGCTTTTTCGCGCCTTTTTGACTTAGAACTACTAAGATATCTGCTACAGTAGCAAACTCTGAAGGGGTAACTTTTGGTAATTCATACCTTTGATCTAAATATGCAATAAGGGTTGCTACATCTAAAGAATCAAGCCCCAAATCAATAGATAGATCCATGCTCTGGGAAATTTTATCACTTGTCGTTTTTGCAAGTTTTGCTAAATGTAAATAGACATCTTCTTGAACTTTGAAAGGAACTTTCACATCTTGAGTAGATTGCACTTTGTCTTCTTGAAACGTTACTTGAGGAAGCTCCTTCTTAAAGCAACTATAAGAAACAAGCTTAACAGGTTCCTTGTCCACAATGTCTTTTGACCCTTCTTCTTTTGGGTATTGATTATACCACTTCTCTAAAAGTTTGTTCATTTCCATTTTAGAAGAAGCTTGCGTAATTTCTTTAGGCGCTATGGCAAACTCAATTATTACCTTCCGTTTTGGGACGAAGAAAATACCATTTTTTAATACTATTTTAATGCCTCGAGCAATCCCACCCCAAAAATCGGGTAATTTGCCATCTAAAGCTCTAGAAAAGGAACTTCCCCAAAGTCCAGTTGTTCGAACAAGTACAATATTCGCATCTCTGTTTTTTTCGATAACATTGTAAGTAAATGAGCTGCCGCCGATTACCTCTTTTGATTTTCTCTTTAGGTGTCCTGCTGGATACACAAGAATATTTTCTCCCTGATCGAGAACTTCATGCATTTGCTCTAATACTTTATCGAGCTTCTTTTTTTTCCATTCATTAACAGTTGTCTCGAAATTAGGAATCGGAATCGCCCCTGCAAAGTTCATGAAAAAAGAAACGCCTTTTAAATAAAAAAAGTGTTCAACAACAAGAGGTTTGGGATGTTTAAACCCTGTCAAATATGACGTGAGCATTGGGGGATCGATTTCAGCAGGGTGGGAAGGAAGAAAAAAGATCCCTTTTTTCTTATTAAGTCGTTTTTTTACTTCTTTAAGCCCTTTAATTTGAACGTCATACCTAACAGACAAGATACATCTTAGTATCCCATACATGAATTTTTGAAGCAGAGTCATTTGAGGTTCATTTCCTATATTTACAAATTTTTTGCCATCTTATCATAAAGCTCCTTTGTAGAATAGCACTAGGAAATCTCGTTTGATCCCAACATACATTTATTTTGAGTAATAAATTTGCTTCATCCTAATGCCATTTTTTCTGCACTATGATATATTTCTAAGAGGCTACTATTTCCACTATCTAACTTCAAATCATGCATAAAATTCTACTATTTCTACTTACTCCTCTTTTTGGATTTGCAATTGATATTACAACTTTCGAACTAGCTCAAAAAAGAGCGCATGAAGAAGGAGCCATCATGAAGCGCTGTGAAAAAAGAATCCCTCTTTATGATTTGAAACCGGGATGTTTTTTTGAAGAGATTACGGAAAAAGTCTATGCAAGCACTCTTTTTAGCGCATCTTTAAAAGAAAGCGCTAAATCACAATCGAGGCGATTTTTTCTCTTTTCACATCCAAGTGATAAGGTGATGGTTAAGGCGTTTTTGTCCTATATACCTTCTCAATCCGCAGACCTGCTACTACTTCTGCGAGGTGGAAATAAACTCTTTGGTCTACCGGCGCCTCTAAATTCACTCTCTCTAATTCCAAGTTGTAATATCATCATACCAGCATACCGGGGAAGTGTGGGAGATGGCATCGATGAATTAGGAGGTGATGACATTAATGATATTCTTCATCTAATACATCACATACCTATGCTTGAGCATAAACTTGGCATTATGTCTCAGAACAAGAGATATGTGCTTGGCCGCTCAAGAGGCGCCATGCAGATGTTTTTAGCTCTCAATAAATATCCGAAGCTGCAAACTTACTTTGACAAAGCTATTTCCTTATCAGGAATGCTAGATATGGAAACTACTCTTGCAGAGCGCCCGATCTTAAAGAAAAGATTCATCAAAGAATTTGGACTACAAATCGGCTTGAATGACCAGGCCTGGATAGATAGACGCTCCGCAATTAAAAATGTCCAGTTAATACGAAAAGATTTACCTATTCTTATTTTACAAGGCTTACAGGACATTCGTACCTCTCCAATCCATGGAAGAAAAATGAAAAGCACATTGCAAAAGATAAATGCAGATGTAACGCTTTTAGAATTTGAAAGTGGAAACCACTGCCTTCAAAACATTCCTCAAAAAAGAATGAAAGCAATTACAAATTTTCTACAGTCCTAAAATGTTCCTAAAGTCAAGGAGCACCGAAACAGCATTCGATAAGTCCCCAAAAAATGTCTTCTGCATCTGGAATTTGTTCTATGCATCTATTAGCAGATTCTCTTAGGAGCTCACAACATGCTCCGACTCCAAATACGCAACTTGCGACATTACTTATAGCATTATTTTGTTCCTCTAAAGTATCCCACACAACTTCTTTCGGAGGAGGTCTCTGAGAATTTGTGATTGGTAATACAGCAGCCATGTTTCACCCCAAACGATTTAAAAAACAAAAATTATCAGTTGCAGCTTCATTTTTTACAAATCAATATTCTCAAAAAAACTTTAAAAATTACATCACAAGTGTTTGAAGATAAACTATCTCCCTTAAATAGGGTTCTTATCGGATGATTTTTGATTTTTCTTTATCAAATATTTAAAATAAAAAATTTGACTTCTCTTCAAAAAAAATCTAAACAAGAGGAAATTTAACCCTTATAAAGCAAAAGGAGCCAAAGATGCCTATTCCTAGTAATTTCTCAGCGCCAGATCAACCTAATATGCATGAGCAAGCAGATCATGTAAAAAAAGCATGCAGCGCATCAAAAGAGACTCATAGCCTCAAAACTGATAAAGAGACTCGTAGCCTCAAAACTGATATGGAAAAATTTCTGGATCAAAAAAGCAAAAGTAGAGTTTATAAAAAACTATATGACTCTAAATCAAGGATCACTAAAATATTTAGAGGAATATCTCATCAAAAACTACCCTAGTTTAGCGTGAGATAAAGTGAAGTTTCCTTATATCTTTTGTATAAAATTGCAAAGAAAATAAGCTTTAATAACGCTCCTGGTATAAAAGGAATAACACCAAGCTCTATGGCTCTACTTGTACCGACAAAACTACCAAGCCACGACGCTCCAAATAGATAAAGGATAATATTGCCAAGTACCATTGCAACAAAGACTATTGAGGCTGTTTTTTTAGTGGATAATTCTACAATGAGTCCCACTAAAAAAGCAGCAAGTACATAACCTAAAATATATCCACCTGTTGGACCTAAAATACATGCGATACCAGCTTTTCCACCAAACACTGGAAGACCAAAAGCGCCTTGCACAAGAAATAACAACACTGCAAGTGTTGCTCTTTGCGATCCAAGTATTGCAGCTACAAATAAGATGACATGTGGTTGCAAAGCAATAGGTACTGGCGTGTTTGGAAGATGGATTACAAGCGGCGAACAAAGTGAAATTACGATAGATGAAAATAAGACAACAAGCCAATCTAGAATTAGCTTTTTATATGGATGTAAAATGTTTGTCTGTCTAAATATATGCAATAAAATAACCACTCAGCTGCATGTCAGAGCAGATATTTTACATAGTATTTAGAATTAAGTTCAATTGATTAAATAATTTTTTTTGCCCTTCGAAGATAGCATAGGCCAACAATGAACTCGCCTTTACCCATTTACCATGAAGAACTTCTTTGGGCTGAGGTTTAAAGTTGCCTGTGATCTCACCAAAAAAATAACAAACGTGTTTTTCAATTAAGACATTATCTCGATAGAATTGATAACTCTCTTCCACTTCTCGAAGAGATAAAATTTTTACAAGTTCAAAACCTGTCTCTTCTTGCAACTCTCTTTCTGCAGTATCCTCTGGATGTTCACCTGGATTTTTATGACCCTTTGGAAATCCCCAGTACTCTCCTTTTGCATGCTGAATCATAAATACTTCTTTTGTAGAAGGATTTAAAGGAATAATACCGAAAGCCTTTTCAATTTTTGGATCCATGTCAACTACTCTTTAAATTGTGAAAAAGCAACAACTGCGTTGTGCCCCCCAAAACCAAAGGAGTTTACAAGTGCTGTACGCACTTTTCGATCCACAACTTGATTTTGTGCTAAGTTAAGATCTTTAACCTCTTCTTCCACATTTTTCAAGTTAATTGTTGGATGAATTTTTCCTGTCTCAATAGCTTTTATAGCAGCAATAGACTCAATTCCACCTGCAGCGCCTAGACAGTGACCTGTAAGAGACTTAGTAGCATTGATTACGATATTTTTTGTCTGATCACCAAACACTGTTCGAATACCACGTATTTCACATAAATCACCAACAGGGGTTGATGTTGCATGCGCATTAATGTAGTCCACTTCTTCAAGTAGAATATTCCCATTCTCAAGTGTCTTTTTCATGCAATCTGCAACGCCAGATCCATCTTCAACGGGAGCTGTAATATGGTACGCATCGCAATTGATGTGCCCACCAGTATATTCAGCAAGAATTCGAGCACCTCTTTTTTTGGCATGCTCATAACACTCTAGCACAAGTACACCAGCGCCCTCTCCCACTACAAAACCATTGCGAGAAGTATCCCAAGGTCTAGATGCACCTTGCGGGTTATCATTGTCTTCTGAAAGAGCTTTCATCGCAACAAAACCACCTACTCCGATCGGATTGATGGGCGCTTCAGCGCCACCACAAACCATTAGGTCTGCGTCACCTAGCTGAATGTGATTTGCTGCGGCAATAATGGAATGATTAGACGTAGCGCAAGCTGTTGACATAGAATAATTCGGACCAGTAAACCCAGTATCAATCGCAAGAAGCGCGGATCCCATATTTGTAATAATATAGGGAACAAAAAAGGGTGTTATGCGATTTACCCCTTTTTCAGTAAGAGTTTTTACTCCGTCATGAAATACCGACATACCACCCATACCAGAGCCAATAATGACTCCGCACCTACTCTTGTCCAGTTTAGAAAGAGCCTCTTCATTGACTTGCGCCGATTCCAAAGCTTTTTTTCCAGCAACCATCGCATAACGGATAAATGGATCAACTCTACGAGCCTGTTTTTTATCCATGTAACCATCAACACTGAAATCTTGCACTTCACCGGCAAATTTAGTGGAAAATGTGCTGCAATCGAAAGCTTCAATAGGGCGAACGCCGCTTTTGCCTTGGAGAAGTTGCTCATAAAAGTGATCAACATCTGTTCCAAAGCAAGATACAATACCGTAACCAGTAACTACAATTCTTTTTTTCATAAAACAATCCTCACTTAAGAAGAGACAGCATCCTCAATGTCGATTTCAAGATCTACGATTTCGCTATCACTCCAAAGACTTTCTAAATGGTATTTTTCACGCATCTCTGGCATAAACAAATGAATGATGAAGGTGCCATAATCGAGTACAACCCAATCACCTGTTTGCATCCCTTCTGCGTGTATTGGTCTTTCGTTTTTCTCTTTTAGAGCATCTTGTATTGCTCTTCCAATTGCGGTAACGTGCCTATCTACATTTCCTTGAGCAACAATTACATAGTCTGTAATGGAAGAGTGATTTCTAATATCAATTGCAACGATATTAGAACCCTTTTTCTCAAAGATAGTTTGAGCAATTAGATTTAAAAGATCTTTTGAAACATCAGTCATATAATTAGCAGTATAGTATAAAATGAAATTATTTGCGGTCAGAGTATAAATTACGCAGA
>JAJFMH010000026.1 GCA_021772245.1 Chlamydiota bacterium
ATCTTAATTTGAGTTGGCAGTTCAAATTTGCCATACTTTACCGCCATAAAAAAAACTCCTAATTGGGAAATTTAGCGTTATAACCTTTAAATTTACTACACTCTACGGCGTTTTCTTGCTCTACAACCGTTATGAGGAACAGGTGTTTTATCCCTAATCAAAGTAATCAATATACCTGAACTCATAAGACCTCTTACAGCTGACTCTCTTCCAGCTCCAGGTCCTTTAAGGTGAACTTCAAGCTCTTTTACACCATAAAGCATCGCTGCCTTCGCAGCATCTTGAGCGGCAACTGTCGCTGCAAATGCAGAAGACTTTCTGGAACCTGAAAAGTTTGACTTTCCTGCTGAACCCCATGCGATTACTTTTCCTGAAGGATCTGTAATCGAAATAATCGTATTGTTAAATGTAGCTCTTACATGTGCAATTCCACTAGGAACTGACCTTAGATTTCTTTTCTTTGGCCTAGATCCTGCTTTCTTTTGACTTTCCTGCTTTGCCAATTTCTACTTCCTCACTCTTTATTTTTTTCTACCCGCAACAGACTTCTTCTTACCTTTTCGAGTTCTCGAATTATTTTTTGTCTTCTGACCTCTACATGGTAGTCCTACCCTGTGTCTTGTCCCTCTGTATGCATTAATAGAAATTAATCGCTTAATGTTGTTTTGGACTTGTCGTCTGAGATCACCCTCAACAACAAACTCTGATTGTAATAAAGAATTTAATTGTCCAATTTGGTCTTCAGTTAAAGCACTTGCTTGCATATCTGGATCAAGGGATAGCTTTTCTATAACTTCCTTTGCTACATGCGGCCCGATTCCATAAATATATGTTAGACTAATCACTAATCGCTTCTTATTCGGAATGTCTATTCCAATCACTCTTGGCATGATTCTTAACCCTTTTTTAAAGTTTTGCCGTAAAGTTTATCAAAACAAGTCATACTATGCAATGGTCATATTGTAAGACTATTAATTTCAAAATATTTATTAATTCTCAGAGTAAACATATAAAGAAGTTATACTCTTGAGGCTTTTCTTCCTTTTTTCATAAACCCATCATATCTTTTCATAATAAGATGAGATTCAATTTGCTTTGTTGTATCTAATACCACACCAACCAAAATAAGGAGGGAAGTCCCTCCAAAAAAATGGCTAACTCCAGCATCTACTCCTAAAAACTTACCAACTAGCTGTGGTAGTATAGCAATAAGTGCTAAAAAAGATGCACCAAGCAGTGTTATCCTTCCCATAGTAGATTCGAGAAAATCTTGAGTTGGTCTACCCTGTCTAATACCAGGAATAAACGCTCCATTCTTTTTCATGTCTGATGCAATTTGCTCAGGATGAAACTGCGTTGCAGTCCAAAAATATGTAAAAAAGAAAATAAGCATTACGAATAGTGCAGCATAAACCCAGCTTCCTGGAGAAAGCGCTCCAGTTATTTTCCCAAAAAATGAACCTGTAGATACAAATTGAGAAATAGTTGCTGGAAACATAAGAAGTGTAGATGCAAATATTACTGGGATCACTCCTGCATAGTTAACCTTGAGAGGTATGTGTGCATTTCCACCCTGAACTTCATGTCTGCCTACAACTCTTCTAGCATATTGAAGTGGTATTTTTCGTTGCCCCTGTATAATTAAAATTGTTCCAACAATAATCATTACAAAAACAATCACAAGCATAACAACCGTCGAAAAACTTAGTTGACCAACCTCTTGTGAATCTAAATTAAGTCCTCGAAGAATAGTACCAAAAGTCGATGGAAGTGAAGATAAAATACCTACTGCAATTATTAAACTTATTCCATTTCCAATGCCCTTTTCAGTAATCTGCTCACCAATCCACATTAGAAATACAGTACCTGTAGTCATTGCTAGCATCACAATCATTAGAAATAACCATGGCACTCCAAATATTTGAAACTGCAATAACTGATTTACAACGATGCCTGGGCTATCCATATTAATTTTAAGCGCATATCTAGCAAACAGAAGAGACTGGAACATTGCTAAAACAAGAGTTAAAATCCTTGTCCACTTTCCAATTTTTTTCTTCCCAGCTTCTGGATTTTCTCGAATCTCTCTTTGAAGAGATGGGAAAAGAGCCATCGAAAGTTGCATGATAATCGACCCAGAAATATAAGGCATTACACCAAGTGCAAAAATAGTCATATGAGCAAAGGCTCCACCAGAAAACATATCAACTAATTGAAATAAGTTTTGGCTTCCACCTGTCGCTGATCGAAACACCTTTACGGCTTCATCTCCATTTATTCCAGGAACTGGAATAAATGCTCCAACTCTACATACAACAAGCATTAGGCCAGTAAAAATAATTTTTGCTTTCAACTCGCCAATTGAAAAGATTTTTTTAATCTGATTAAACATAATATCGCTAACCTTCTGCTTGTTACTGCAAGTGATGTCTTCTTACTTTATTAACTTAAACTCAATGGATTTTTCTTCAAGTTTCTTTATTGCACCTTTCGTGAATGCATGTGCTTCGATAGTAATTTTTTTTGTAAGCTCACCATTTCCAAGAATCTTGATACCATCTTTTGCTTTTCTTAGCTGAAAACCTTTAGCAACAAGTGTCTCTACATTTAGCGCCTCACCATCTTCAAAAAGATCATTGATTCGATCTAAATTTAGGGTAAACATCTTCTTTTCAAACTGAACATTGGAAAAACCACGCGTAGGAAGTTTTTGGTAAAGTGGTAGCTGTCCACCCTCTTTTCCTTCCCTTCTTTTATATCCAGATCTAGACTTATCACCTTTATGACCTCTTGAAGAAGTCTTACCACGTCCAGAACCTGGGCCTCGTCCAACTCGTTGCACATTTTTTCTGTGTCTAGTGTTATCAATTAGCTCTGATAGTTTCATTCTCAATACCTATGTGTTATCTTTACACTGTAATTGCTAAAATTTCGCTTCTACTTCTTCCGCTCATAAGGGCATCAACAGTAGCCTTAACTTGATTTAGTGGATTATTTGATCCAAGATTTTTTGCAATAATATCCTTAACTCCAGCAAGTTCAAAAATGGATCTCATTTTAGATCCAGCAATTACGCCCGTACCAACTCCAGCAGGCTTTAGTAAAACCCTTGCACCATCTTTCTTAAACAGAACTTCATGCGGAATTGTTGTTCCTTCCAGCACAATTTCACAAACATTCTTTCTTGCAGACTCACCAGCCTTTCGAATTGCATCAGCAACTTCATTCGCCTTAGCAAAGCCTACCCCAAGTTTCCCGTTTCCATCCCCTATTACAACAAGAGCTGAAAAACTAAATTTTCTTCCGCCTTTTACAACTTTAGAACATCTGTTGATGTGAATTACTTTCTCTTCGAAATCACTTTCGGTTTCTCTCTGACGTTTTGCCATTAACAACTACTCCTCTAAAATTTAAGCCCAGTTTTTCTTGCGGCATCTGCAAGGGATGCAATCACGCCATGATATTTATTTCTTCCACGATCAAAGATAACAGCTTCGATTTTTTTATCCTTTGCAAGTGCAGCAATTTGCTCACCAACATGGGCAGCACTTTCTTTAGACTTAACCTTAAACTTACTATCTTTAGAAAGAGTTCCAAATGATACTAAAGTAACTCCATTCTCATCATCAATTAGTTGAGCAGAAATGTGTCGATTTGATCTTTGCACTGACAGTCTTGGTTTCTGCGCTGTTCCACGTAAATGTTTTCTAATTCTAAGTGCTCTTTTACGACGAACAATATCTCTTTTTCTTAAACTACTTTCCATCTCTTACTTACCTTTTGCTGCTTTTCCAGCCTTTTTACGTACATACTCATCTACATATCTAACACCTTTCCCTTTATATGGTTCAGGTGGTCTTAGAGATCGAACATCTGCAGCAAATTGACCAACTACTTGTTTGTTAATGCCAGTAATTGTAATCAGAGTACTCTTTTCTATATTTACTGATATACCTTCTGGCAATTCGAGATTACATGGATGAGAAAATCCTAATTGTAATTCTAGAACGTTTTCCTTTAATGCAGCTCTATAACCAACCCCTATTAACTGAAGTTTTTTTTCAAATCCTGCTGAAACTCCAATCACTGAATTGTTAATTAATGACCTAAATAAACCAAAAAATGGATAAGGGCTCTCGCCTTTTTCATCAAAAGCAACATGAAGGCAATCACCTTCCAGGTTGAGCGAAATATCTATTGGATGCTTCGTTTCCAAGCTTCCCTTTGGTCCTTTTACTTTCACTAAGCCTTTTTCTATTTTAACTTCCACACCACTAGGCACGTGAATGGGTCTTTTTGCAAGTCGTGACATCAATTACCTCTTTCTTCGTCTACCATACTGTGCAGAGTAGCTCGCCACCCGCTTTCATATTTTTGGCTGATTTACCATCAACTACGCCTTTCGGAGTTGATAAAATTGCAGTTCCAAGTCCACTTAATACTCTTGGTATCTCATTATGTTTAACATATCTTCTAAGAGACGGCTTTGACGCTCTTTTTAGTCCGCGAATTTTTGGCTCTCTTGTTGCAAGATCATACCTTAAAAACACTCTAATCAGACGCTTTTCATCACTCTTCAAAAAGTCATTTACATATTTTTTTTCTTTTAAAACTTCGATAATAGCTACGTTCATTTTGCTAAGATTTACATCAACATATCTATGTTTTGCAGTAAGTGCATTTCTTATTCTTGTTAATAAGTCTGCTATTGGATCACTGTGCATATTATCTATTTCCTCTCACTTTTTTTTTCTAAAGGTAGGCCAAGCATTCTAAGAAGTTCTAAACACTCCTCATCTTTTCTTGCGCTAGTAACAAATGTAATATGCATACCTTGATCTCGTTTTACTTTATCCAAATCTATTTCTGGAAATACTTGTTGGTCGCTTAAACCGAGTGTATAGTTCCCAGATCCATCACCTTTTGCCTTAAACCCTCTAAAGTCACGAATTCTCGGAGCAACGATATTAGAAAATCTATCCATAAACTCAAACATTCTCACGCCACGCATTGTCACTTTTAGTGCGATCTCTTGCCCTTCTCTCAATTTAAAATTTGAAATGGATTTTTTTGCTTTAATGGTAATCGGCTTCTGCCCAGACAACATCATAAGCTCTCTTGAACAATCCTGCATTACATTCTTGTCCTTTAAAGCTTCTGCAACTCCCATACTAATGATAATTTTCTTTAGACCTGGAATTTGCATCACATTCTCATAAGAAAATTTCTCTTTCAAGGCAGGCTTGATTTCTTCATTATATTTCTTCTTCAATCTGGACATCTGTATTATTTCACCTTTGCGGGTTTTTTAAGAGTTCTATACGTTTCTGTCTTAGAATCTTTATCATAGCAAAGAGACTTTGTACCTTTCTCATCAGAAACAAACTTCAATTTTAATTTTTTTCCATCTTTATCACATATTGCAACATTTGAAATGTGAATGGGAACCTCAATACTAACTATATCAGAGGGAACTTCCTGACTTCTCTGCTTCATATGTTTTTTTCTAATATTAATACCTTGAACCAGTACTCTATCCTTTTTTCTAGATAGAACTTCACCAGTTTTCCCCTTCTCATTTCCAGCAAGGACTAGTACTAGATCACCTTTTTTTATCCATTTACTCATTTTTTGTTCCTTCTATATAACTTCTGGTGCAAGTGAGCTAATTTTTAAAAAGCCCTTGTCCCTTACTTCTCTTGCTACGGGCCCAAATATACGAGTCCCCTTTGGATTCAATTTTTCGTCAATAATAACGCAGCTGTTTTGAAAAAATTTAAGAGTTGATCCATCTTTTCTACGGATATAACTACTTGTTCTAACAATTACAGCTTTGATCACATCGCCTTTCTTAATTGCAGACTTTGGATCTACTTCTTTAACAGAGCAAACTACAATATCACCAACACCAGCGTATCGTCTTTTACTTCCGCCTAGGACCTTAAAGCATTTTACACGTTTTGCGCCGCTATTGTCCGCTACATCTAATTCTGTTTCTTGCTGTATCATTTTGCTCTCTTTTGCCCGTAATTTTTACTTAGATAAAACCTCAACAACAACCCATCTCTTCAATTTAGACATCGGTCTTGTTTCTTGGATTCGAACTTTTGTGCCATCGCTTACACCTTCAAGTTCACAGTGGGCGTAATATTTTTTCCCACGCTTTATAACTTTTTTATAAAGTGGATGTTTCACAGTTCTTTCTACGTTTACTGTTACAGTTTTTTGCATCTTGCTAGAAACAACAACACCTTCTCTCACTTTTCTTCCGCTAGTTAACTGCATTAGCTTTCCTTACTTTTTTGATTAACTAGAGTCAAAATTCTAGCTCTTTTTTTCTTAAGTGATTTTAGCTCATGTGGCTTATCAAGCTTTCGATTCACTTTCAATTCACTTTGTAATTTAAAAATATCCATACTAGTGGTCTTTAAAAGAACTAGTAGATCATTTTCGCTTTGCTTTTTTAGGTCTGTCATTTTTGTCATGAAAATATGCCTATACCCTTTCTAGTCGTTCTACAAATCTAGTTCTTAAATGAAGTTTAGCTGTCGCCTTTGAAAGCGCAACCACTGCATCTTCTCGAGAAACATTACCAACTTCAAAAAGTATTCTACCAGGTCGTACTGGAGCTACCCAATGATCAGTAGAACCTTTACCTTTACCCATACGAGTCTCAGCAGGCTTTTTAGTCACAGGTTTATCAGGAAAAATTCTAATCCAAACCTTACCCTTTCGACTGAAATATCTGTTTATTGCAACTCTACAAGCCTCTATTTGCTTTCCTGTAATCTTTCCTCGTTGAAGAACTTGCATTCCAAAATCACCAAATTCTACAAACTCACCGCCTTTTGTAAGGCCTGTTAGTTTTCCTTTTTGCTGCTTTCTAAACTTAGTTCTAGATGGAAGTAATGCCATTTGTCTCTCCTAATTATCCCTTTAAGGATTCCTCGTTTCCTCGATTAATCCAAACCTTGACCCCAATAGATCCATAGGTAGTTTCAGCTCTTGCTGGTGCATAATCAATATTCGCACGAAGTGTATGTAGAGGCACTTGTCCCTCTTTGTACCATTCAGTTCTTGCAATCTCTGCACCACCAACTCTTCCTGATACTTGTACTTTAATACCGAGGGCTCCTGCATCCATAGAGGATTGGATAGCTTTCTTTAAAGCTCTTCTAAATGCAACTCTTCTTTCAATCTGCTTTGCAATAGATTCAGCAACAAGTTTTGCATCTAGATCTGGTCGCTTTACTTCAGCAACTTCAATCCAAATCTCTTTTCCAGTCCTTTTTCTAAGATCTTGTTTGATTTGCTCAATCTCAATTCCTTTCTTCCCAATAACTAGACCAGGTCTTGCAGTATGAAGCGTCACTTCAATTTTTTCACTCATACGCTTGATCTCAATAAAGGCCGTTCCAACGCAACACGGTCTCTTTTCCAAGTACCTACGAATCTGTTCATCTTCTTGCAAATTAACGCCAAATTCTTGCATGTTTGCAAACCATTTTGAACGCCAATTTTTTCTTAATACTAGTCTAAACCCAATTGGATATGTTTTCTGTCCCATATTCCCTTATCCTTCTACGACTATTTTGAAGTGACTTGTTCTTTTCATAATAGGGACTCTTCCCCCTTTGTTTTTCGGCTTCGATCTTTTTAGAGTTGGACCTTCATCTACTCTAATTTCTGAAATAACTAAACTTTCCTTTTTGACCTCATAAAGCGTCTCTGCGTTAGCCATTGCGCTTAACAGTGTTCTTTTAATGAGGCGTCCAGCTTTCATATTAATTTGAGTAAGTTGTAAAAGAGCTTTTTCCGCATTCATTCCGCGTACAAGATCTGCAACTAGTCTTGCCTTTTTAGGGCTGATTCTTATGTACTTTGTTTTAGCTGTTGCCTGATGCATTACTTTTCCTTATTTTTTAACTGGATGGCCTTTAAATAATCTAGTAGGAGAAAACTCTCCTAGGCGATGTCCAACCATATTCTCTGATACGAATACAGTAATGAATTTTTTTCCATTATGAACTTCAAAAGTATGACCAATCATATCTGGAATTATCATTGATCTTCTAGACCATGTTTTAATCGGATTCTTAGATCCACCTTCATTCTGTTTCTGCACTTTTGTGAGCAAATGATGATCGACAAAAGGACCTTTTCTTAGAGATCTTCCCATATTCTTTCCTATTTCTTTCTACGATCCTTAATGATCATCTTTTTAGATTTCTTCTTAGCTCTTGTTTTGAAGCCCTTTGTCTGCATACCCCATGGAGTACGAGGAATATACCCATTATGTCTCCCTTCTCCACCACCGTGAGGGTGGTCGACTGGGTTCATTGCAGTACCTCTGACAGTTGGTCGAATTCCTTTCCATCGCATTCTTCCAGCTTTACCCTCTACGCGGAGACTTCTCTCTGCATTTGAGACTTCTCCAAAAGTCGCCTTGCACTTATCACTTACCATTCTAACTTCGCCAGAAGGCATTTTCAGAGTTGCATATCCATTACTTCTAGCAAGAAGTTGGGCAGATAATCCTGCGGATCTTACTAATTTTGCGCCTCTTGATGGAACAAGCTCTATATTATGAATAACAGATCCCAAAGGCATATCAGAAAGAGCCATAGAGCAACCTGCTTCAAAGGGCGCGCCCTTACCCGACATTACTTTGTCACCAGCTTTTAATCCTTTCGGAGCGATAATATATCTCTTTTCACCATCCATATAATGCAAAAGTGCAATATGGGCTGACCTGTTCGGATCGTATTCAATTGATGCAACTTTTGCTTCAATTGCATCTTTATCCCTTCTAAAATCTATAATTCGATAAAATCTTTTGTGACCGCCACCTCGGTGTCTACAAGTAATATGACCGTTATGATTACGCCCATTTGTTCTTCTTTTTGGGAGAAGAAGACTTTTTGTAGGCTTAACAGTAGCTCTCTTACCTTTCTTTCTTGTAAGTTCTTCGTTACTTGGGAGTACTAGCTTCCTAAGCGAAGGTGTAATTGGACGAAATTTCTTTACCATTTGCGCTATCTCCTAACTATACTGCAGCTTCGATGCTATCGGTTGACCTAAGAGTGACAATCGCTTTTTTAGAACCAGATCTAAAACCTAGAAATCCACGTACTCTTCTTTTTTTTGGCTTCATTGTAATCGTATTTACTGACATCACTTTGATTTTATTTTCGCGATATATCTCTTCTACCGCTTTTTTTATCTCTAGCTTGGTAGCCTTTTGATCTACAAGAAAAGCAACCTTTGGTTTATCACATTTCTTTAAAGATTTATTAGCATCTGCTGATTGTAAGTTCTGAAGCATACTTGTCTTCTCTGTTACATAGCGAGACTTAATTACCGCATAGGGACTTTTTCTATGATTTTCCATTGTTTGCTCTCTCTAAAACTGAAAACAGCTCTGCAACAGAGCTATCTAAGATAATGATTTCCTGATTTGAAATTACATCATACCCGCTGATACTAGATGCTGGCATAAACGATGTTTTTGGTATATTTCTCATGCTTTTAATGAAGCAACTTACACTTTCATGTAATTCCTCTTTTCCTTCTCTATCGTTAGTTAGATTGGTATCCGCCAAAAAAAGCACTCTTTTTCCACTTACACCAACGGTTTCAAAAAAGGATGCAACAGATTTTGTTTTTGGCTCAGTCATGGATCCTAGTTCTAGAACAGAAATACTTCCGGAAGTGATTTTTTCAGAAAGAAGAAATGCAATTGCCTTTCTTCTCTCTTTTTTATTAATTCGTGTATGCATATCAAATTTGGGTTTAGGCCCAAATACAATACCACCACCTTTAAATTGAGGGGAAACAAGTGATCCTTGTCTAGCCTTACCTGTTCCTTTTTGCGGATGTGGTTTTCTTGTAGTGTGCTTTACTTCAGAGCGTCCTTTTGTACTGGCACTCCACTGTCTTTTGTTCTTTCTAATTGCAACTACATAATCTTTCACTACCTGTGAATTTAATTCTTTTGTCAGAAGAGAGTCAGAGAGCTCTACATCCCCTAGCTGCTTTCCACTTAAATCGTATTTTTTTAGATTGCTCACTTTAACCTCTACCTGAATTACTTTTTCTTGTTCCGTTTTTTCAGCGCTTTCCTAATCGTTACAAAACCCTCTCTAGCACCAGGAATAGCTCCTTTGACAAGAATAAGATTTTTATCGGCAAGAATTTTTACTACTTTTAGATTCTCTGTTGTGACTCTTTCATCACCCATGTGCCCTGGCATCTTAACTCCCGGAAGACATCTTCCTGGTGTTGATCTCATCCCTGTTGATCCAGCATGTCTATGAAATCCAGAACCGTGAGAAGCTGGCCCGCCTGAGAAGTTATGTCTTTTCATAACACCCTGGTAACCCTTACCCTTTGATTTTCCACAAACATCGACGAATTCACAATCTGCAAAAAAGTCGAGTGTAATCTCTTGGCCTACTTCGTATTTTTCTTCACTATTGATTCTTGATTCTTTCAGAAAATGTCTTGGCTCTACTTTAGCCTTCAAGAAATGACCAATTAGAGGTTTCGTAATATTCTTCTTTCTTGAATCCTTTACTTTCATACCACCTAGCTGAACACTATGGTACCCATCAGATTCTTTTGTTTTTACCTGTACGACAACATTTGGCTCTGCTTCAATAATCGTGCAAACAACGCTATTGCCTTCATCATCGAAGACCCTTGTCATTCCTTTTTTCTTTCCCATGAACTCTAATGTCATAAATATCTTTCCTTTCGTATATCCCTGCGCTTCGCCAAAAATGTGTTATATAAACAACTTGATTGAAACTCTGATTCATTTCCGCAAAAGAGTATCAAACAGCTAGCATTTCTAACAATCAAAAAATATAGCTAGACCAATGTTAGCAAGTAGAAAATAATAGAGGAAAAGAATCATTTTTTCAACGCCTTTTTTGAACATCGACGCTCAAGTAATTCCAAAAACTGTCGATATTTCCCAGGCTTCTAATAACAAACAACTTATGAAAATGTTTGTCTCAAAAACAATTCATTCAAAAAAGAATCTTTTATGAAATAGATGACGTCTTCACTAAATGCTGTCAGCCATGAATATATTTCTTGAATCTGTTTTTCAAAAATTAACTAACAAATCTCAAATGATAATCTGTGGTTATTGACTGCCGTTACATTTGCAAGCTGCGCATGATGAAATTTCGGAAAAGTTTTTTTCTCGTAGAGCCTTGCTAAAATATTTGAAGAATTGCTTACAAGCAGAAGTGTAGAAACCAAAGACGCTGAAAAGACAACCCCTGTAGAAACACTAATAAGTGTAATAATCGCAACAGCCACTGCAGTTACATATGAGACTGACAATAAAAAGGAGCGTATTAATTTTTTCTGACCAAGCTCATTATTTTCAGGAAGAACCCCATTTTCTATTTTCTTGATCTGATATGCAATTTGCATATCTTTTATACTCTCAAGAGCTGTATAGGAATAAAATGACCCATACGCAAGATTTGCAATGATTGTTAAATACCCACTCCCAAATGGTGTAATTTCAACCACCTTTTTTCTTTTCATATATTCCATTGCACCAAGGCAATTTGTTAATAGAGTAGTCACTGGATATCTTTTTCCTGGAGGAGCAATATCTCCTTCTGTAAATCGATATCCGGACGATCCCGTAGTCGAATAATTTGTATGTATATTTCTTAGATCAGACCCGAAAGTTATTAGCCACGAAAAACTTGTGAATGCGGTTGCATAGGAAAAAGGGTCTCCACCAAGCGAAATACTCATGTTGGTTCCTTATTAAATTAGATAGAAAGATAGACGTAAATTTAATTATCAACAAGATTAAAAAGGCCAATATCAATTAGATTAATATTGGCTTTTTTTTGAGAATTCGAATAAAAAATTTATACAACAGAAATTGTACGAGCAGAAAGTCTCTCTATAAGCTCATTGCTTTCCATACGCGCTGTATCTTTCTTAATAAAATAAATCATAGTAGAAGCTAGCAGAATCACGCTTGAAATAGTTAAAAATACAGGCGATGCAATAGTAATTGAGGTGACAATACCAATTAAACCTAAAGTATTAATTGCAACAGACCCAACTTCCTTCACAACTTCCCATTTTGCTCTCGAATACTCTTGCGCTTCTATAGCAGATAGGCTCCCCTCGCTTGTCGCATAACTATATCCGCTTGATCCATAGTTAGCTGTATTATCAACTGATCTGATAATGCAAGCAGTATTTTTTGCAATTGAAAGAGGATTAGAATAAGGAACACCCGCAGGCAATGCATCAATTGAAATCACCCACTTTGTAAATGCACATGTGTCTGAAACAAAGCTACAAACCGCATTTGTCAGCTTTCTAAACGCTCCAGCAACGTCCCAACCACCAGTCTCATTTTCTGTGCCGTCTCTATAATGTATCACGCGATTAACAAGTGCACTTGAAGCATGATACATCTTGTTCATGTCTGGAATAATATTTATGCCGTATAATCCATTTACAACTCCTGCAAACCCACGATTTAACGCTGTTAGGTTATAAGCATCATTTTCTCTTGTGATGCTTAGTGAGTCTAACACGTATCCAGCCCATGCGCTAAAATCTCTTGCACATCTAAAGATATGAGAGTTTTTATCTCCAAACATATCTGAGAAATCATCGACTCTGTTATTATTATTTGTTGGTAGAAGCCTATTCAAAAGGTTCATATCTTGCGGTGATAAAGAATTAACTGACATATTGTTTTACTCCTTAATATTTGAAAAGGGCTTGGATTTTATAGAATCATTATATTTTAACCAAAGCAATAATTTAATTTATTGAATTTCTACACGATTAGGGGTTCTGCAGCACTTGCCCTCTCCATGCTCTTCTCAGCAAAAAACCCTGTAATTGCTGCCGCTACAGCAATAGATGAAATTACAAGTGTGACAGATGGCGCAATAGATATTGCCCAGAATGCACTAATTGCAGTAAACAAACTCAAAGCATACAGAGAAACGTTTTTTACAAACTGAATTGCATTATATCTAAACGTCCAATTTTGCACTTCTCTCGAGATTGGGTTACCTGAAGTATCTTCGGTTCGCCCATTACAAATTTTCTCACCATTTTCACAAACACGCATTACAAATGCATATGCCTCTGACACCCCCGCAACAATCTTAATATAGGCAATTTGGTCAGTCGCAAGCTCTATAGCTTCGATTTCATGAAGAAAAAGTAGCGAGTACAGTGTTTCTCCCACAGCGAATGCTCCATCTTTTGTTAACTCGTAAACGGCTGACATCCTATCTTGAAAGGGGCGGTTATTCGATACTAGGTCATAAACGTTTTGCATTCGTTCAAATGCTTTTCCTGTGGATTCTAAAGCGTCAAGCATAGAAAGCCCATCTATAAAAAAAGAAAGCCCTCTGTGAGTTGCAGCAAGATCAATATTTGAGATATCTGTATTTCCAAAAGCACTTGCTCCATTCCGCAAACCTCTAAGAATACTTATCCCTTCACTTTGTAACAAACCTGGTACATCACTTAACACTGCAGTCATTTGATATGTCCTCAACGAATTAATTTAAGTAGAATGCAAGTAAGATATAGACATGTGTTTTTTTTGTAAAGAAAAGCAAGAACACTAAATAATATTAATTATATTTTAAAATACTAATTAATAAAATTCGGCGGAATGTTGTGTCCCTTTTTAAAATCAATAAAAGGCATCATTTTTTTTCCCTCTAATTGAAGATCCAATATTTGAATGCTTTCATTTCCGCACGCGACTATCCACTCTGACTCATCATATGATATCGTGCTACCTGGCAATCCAGCTCGAGAAAGAACTTTAGATTTAAGAATTTTCATCCTTTTAGTTTCTCCCTGAATGGAAACAATTGTATATGCCCCAGGCTTTGGGCTAAATGCTCTTATTTGATTATGAATTTTTCTCGCATCTTGTTGCCAGTCTATTTTTAAATCATCTTTTGAGATTTTTGCAACATATGTAGCATCAGCATGACTTTGAGGAGATTTTGTAATAGCTTTGTTTTCAAATTGTTTGATTACATCTAACATAAGAGGCCCGGCTAGTTGTTGCAAGTCAGACTCTAAAACATCAAAAGTTGCATCTTCCGAAACAGGAACTTCAGCAGTAGCTAAAATATCCCCTTCATCCATTTTTTCATTCATTTCTATAATTGTGATTCCAGAAACACTATCTCCATTAAGCAACGTCGATTGTATAGGCGATGCCCCTCTATAGCGTGGTAAAAGACTTGCGTGAATATTCACACATGCAATGCTCGGTAAATCCAAGATATTCTTTCGAATAATTTCTCCATAAGCAACTACAACAAAAAGATCAGCATGATACTCAGCCAAGACTGATTCAAATTCTGGAGATGATGCCTTTAGGGGCTGATGAATTGGTATATCACTTGTTAAAAAAGCTTGCTTGAGTGGGGGCGCCGAAACTTTCTGCGAACGCCCTTTTTTTTTATCAGGCTTTGTTACGATAGCAACAATATCTATACCCCCTGACAAAAGAAATTCTAATACTTTAACAGAGAATGTGCTTGTACCAAAAAAGACTACTTTCATCGTAAAATCTATTTCTCTAAAAGGTCGTGTAATGCCTTCACTTTTTCACTTTGAGCAATTAACTCATCTTGAAGACTAATAAGGCCTCTCTTTGAATTTCTGCAAAAATTCAACCAATGGATTATTTGAGGGCCTTGTTTGATTTCCTCTTCAATTTTTTGAAGCGCTTCTCTCAGAGGCAATCCTGATCGATAAGTTAATTTAAATGCTTTAGTGAGATCCTTTCTGAGCTCAATTGAAAACTGATTTCTCTTAAGTCCCACAAGATTAAGACCACCAAGCTTGTATGGGGCGCCAGCCCCAATTGTATATGGAGGAATATCTTTTGTAATTCTACTGAAACCACCAACCATTGAATATGCACCTACGCGAACAAATTGATGAATTGGCGTCATTCCACCAATAACCACATTATCCTCTACGATAACATGACCGGCAAGAGCCGCATTATTTGCCATTACAACATTATTTCCCACTTCACAATTATGAGCCACGTGGCAATATGCCATTAGAAGACAATTATCACCAACCCTTACAACTGAATTTTCATGACATGAGGAATTAATGGTTACAAATTCACGAATTTGACAATTTTTTCCAATCTCAACAAAAGTTTTTTCGCCTTTAAACTTGAGATCCTGCGTTTGCGTACCAATACTTGCTCCAGGCCACACAACTGTGTTTTCACCAATCGTTGTATTTCCATCAATATATGCATGTGATTTTATACATACGCCATCTTTCAGTGTGACGCCTCGCTTTATAATGGCAAATGGTTCGACTGTAACATTTTCACCAACTACGGCGCCTGGTTCAATTACAGCTGATGGATGTATATCTGACATGTAGCTTTTTCCTTTCCCTATATTTGCTCTTTATCTCGAAGCGCAAATCCTATTTCAGCCTCAGCCGCAACAAGGCCATTCACTGTAGCTTTTACTTTCACTCGCCCACCATTAGAACCTATATGTGTCCCTTCAGCATGTAACAAAAGCACATCTCCTGGCAACACTGGCTTCCTAAATTTGGCGTTATTGACAAATAACAAAAGTGCAATTTTATTCTTTTTTCCTAGTTGGTGTATTAACACCCCTCCTGTCTGGGCCAATGCTTCTAAGATAAGCACACCTGGCATAATAGGTGCATTAGGAAAGTGACCGTTAAAAAACTCTTCATTTACAGTTACATTTTTTTGGCCAACAATTTCTCTTTTTTCCAAATCTATGGATACAATTCTATCGACAAGTAAAAAGGGATATCTATGTGGTAAAATTTCAGAAATTTCTTTTATGCCAAGTACATAACCATTTTTGAAATCTTTATTTGGAGCTGACATTCAACTTCTCCGTAATCATCGAATTTTCAAGTTCTTTGGCAAAAGATGTGTTAGAAAAATGCCCAGATCTAATTGCAATGATATGTGCTAAAAAATTTCTACCGACAAGAGACAGATCACCAATTAAATCTAAAATTTTATGCCTTGCCATCTCTTCCTCAAAACGGACACCCTCTGGATTTAAAATTGAGCCACCCTTGATAACAACTGAATTTTCAAGTGAGCCGCCCTTAATTCCACCCTTTTCAATAAGGGAAACAATCTCTTCATAAAGAGCAAAAGTTCTTGCTGGCGCAATTTCTTTTTTGAAATTCTCACCATTGATTGCTAAAGTATAAAATTGAGATTTTAAAAACTCAGAATGAGGATAGTGAAGTGTGTAACTAATTCTAAATTCATCAGATGGAAGAGCTACAAGATGCACTTCTCCTTTTGACCAAAATACTGGCGCAGAAAGACAATAAATTTCTTTAGGCAGAGACTGAGAAGTGACACCAGCTTTTTCAATCAGCTCAACAAATGGAGCAGCACTTCCATCAAAGCTTGGAATTTCTGGCCCGTCTAACTCTATTATTAAATTGTCAATTCCATATGCCTTAAGCGCAGCTAAAACATGTTCAACTGTTTGAATAGAAAATACTTCATTTCCGATTATTGTGCACCTAGGCGTGCTTCGAACATGCTCTACTTTAGCTGGCAAAACAGGTTTATTTGGCAAATCTGATCTCTGAAACACAATTCCTGAGTTTTCAATAGATGGAAGGAAAGTCACATTAACTTTTTCCCCTGTAAAAAGACCAATACCTGAAAATGAAACAGATTTAGCAAGCGTTCTTTGCTTGTTTCTTGAAGTGGAGAGTTCACTCAAAGGAGACATTCTAAACTACTTCTCCTTTTTCTAAATAAGATTAAAATTTCTTTGCATTAATGAATCGCTCATAGTTTCGTTAAGTGTATAGCGCTAGAGATATTTTGAGCAAGACTTCATTCATGATTTCCTCTCATTTTAATAATTTGACTAAGCACGATAAGCAGAAAAGCTACAGACAAAATGAACCCATTTCCCCAAAAAGTAAACGGTGTTTCAAAGTTTAATGGAGATATTGTCGCAACAAGAACACCTCTTTCCCACTCACCCCCTGAGAGTTTGCTTTCTACTCTCCCAAAGCAATCTATAATTGAAGTAACCCCGGTGTTACAACTTCGAAGTAAATAAGCCCCATTTTCCACAGCCCTAACTCTTCCATGAAAAAAATGTTGCTCAGGAAGTTTAGACCCTGGAAACCAGGCATCGTTTGTAATATTTACAAGCAATTCACCGCCTTTTTTTCGACCCATTCGAATGACATCGTTAAAGCACTCTTCATAGCAAATTGAAGTAGCTACCTTTTTTTTCCAGTCAAACACTTTCATCCCTTCTCCTTTAGAAAAGAAATCGACAATTCCATATTTTGCAACTAATGGCCCTAGAAATGAAATCGGAAGGTACTCTGCAAGCGGCAAAAGAACCTGCTTATCATACTTTGAAACCCACTCCCTATTCAAACCATAATGGATGGCAGAGTTGTAGCTTTTTTTGTTGATATTATCATATGTTTCAAGCCCTGCTATAACATCAGCACCATATAGCGACCCTAAACGCTTAAACCAATATCCATTAGATACATATGACTTTTCCCCTATATTTTTTAACAGGGGAGGCTTTAACAATATGGGATCAATAATAGGAAGTTCTTTATTGCATTCTCCAAGTACTTTTTCTACGTCTGTTTGTAAATAAACACACCTATCACTCAGGGGCAATGCTGCCTCTGGAAGAACAATAAGGTCAATTTTCTGCGCGTCCCCTGAACTGACTAGTTCTAATATTGACCTCCACTGATCAAATGGGGAAATATAGCTCTCTTCCATTCCAGCAAACAAGTTCTTTTCTTCTGGCCTTATTCCTGTCTGAATAAGAGCCACGGTAAATTCATTCCCTATCTTACTAACTTTTGTTTCGTGGCTACGAATATGAAAAAAACCAAACAAAAATGGAAGAACAGAGCAAAAACCAAATACAACGACATGCTTTCTTTTTTGTAAAAACAAAGCTTTCAGTGCCAGTAGATTTAACAATATAACATAAAAGCTAAGTCCATATATTCCAACAATAGCTGCAAGCTGCATACTATATAAATTTGCGCTCATAGAAAGACCAACGGGATTCCAGGCAAATCCACTAAAAATATATAGCCTTGACCACTCTAAAATTGTCCATATCGATGCTACAGCAAATATTTGATTTATCCTCATTCGCTCTGTGATAAAAAACGAAATAAATCCAAACTGAAACCCAAGAATAATGGAGAGCCCAATATAGACAAAAAGGATGTATACGCCATGATAATCCGTCGCTGTAAACCAGGAAAGTTGAATAAACTGCACAAGTGTAAACCAAACAGCTGCAAGGACAACACGCTTTTTTACATTTTCAATGTATAACATCCCCTTCCAAAAGAGACTAAATCCAATAAAAGATGTAAGTAAAGACAAAACTAAGCTTCTACTTGGCTGTCCAAGACTCACTATCAAAAAGCTCGCAAGCAGAAGACAAGTAAAGGTATATAACGACTTTCTATTAATGACTCAGCTCCAAAATTGGTTCAACTCAAAAGAACTAAACTATATTCAGTGACTTGAAGGTGGTGGCAACTGCGTCTTTGGCGGCTTCGGATGATGTTGCCTTCTAAAGAAACAACCAAAGGCCAACACATTTAACAGGCCTCCGAGTATTGCAATATTTTTTAAGAACATCACAAGCTGCATATCATGCTTATGACCTTCAAGCATCCAATACGGATGATAGAGTATGGTAGTTGGAATCAAAAATAAAATCAGCAAGAAAGCCCCAAACCTAACTTTTATTCCTATTAGAAGCAATATACCTCCAATAATCTCAAAAGCGGTTCCAATTGACAAAATTGCTTGCGCATGAGGAATTGCTTCTTGAAACACACTTTCTAGCCATCCCATGCCATGAGTATGTACGTGCCAATCGCAAAGAGTTGTCACAAAGGATGCTTCTATTGTTTGCCAATCAAATAATTTGTTTAGGCCAGAGATAATAAATATTGCACTAATACAAATTCTTCCAAGCAAGGAAAGGAGCATTTGGAGTATCATCTTCAAAACTTTCGCAGCATGTTTGTTTAATATTACTATTTGTAATAAACTAAGTGTGCATGCAATTTTCACACCTAACATTGTGTTATTAAATAAAACTTATTAATGCAACAAATATTTACAACTTATAAAAAATATATTACAAAAGTTTAACTATGTCCCCTTTTAGAATGCATCATTTGATTGCAATCATGACAGAATATGATCAAAACTCCTTTCCTCTAGACAATGTTCTTCGCTTCTACTTTCGAAGTAATAAGGCAATTGGATCCAAAGACCGCAAGGAAATCTGTTCTACAATTTATGGTATGATGAGATGGCGCAGTCTTCTTGATTATCTCCTACCATCCCCTACAAACTGGAGAGAACGTGCTAACTTATTTGAGGATTTTAACCCAAAAAAATATTTTCATAAAGAAAATATCCCTATTTACAAAAGAGTCAGTTTTCCAAAAGCATACTTTGCTCTTCTTGAAAACACCCATGGACTTGAGAAAGCCAAAAAAATTTGCCTCCACTCGAATGAAGAGGCGCCTACCACAATCCGTGTTAATGCAATAAAAATAACAAGAGAACAGCTCCTTCAAAAGTGGCAAGATCTCTATCCCCTTTCAATTTGCAAACAATCAAGTCAAGGGCTTACTTTTCAAAAAAAGTATAATTTCTTTGCAATGCAAGAATTTAAAGATGGACTTTTTGAAGTACAAGATGAAGGAAGTCAAATGCTCGCAGAGCTTATGGAGGTATCTCCTAAAGATCATGTTCTTGATTATTGTTCTGGATCTGGTGGCAAGACGCTTGCCTTTGCACATAAAATGAGAGGGAAAGGACAAATTTATTTACATGACATTAGACCGAAAGCCCTACAAGAGGCAAAAAAAAGATTGAAACGCGCAGGCATCGAAAACGCGCAGCTTGTTACGACTGACAAACTCAAAAAGAAAGGTTACGCTGAAAAAATGGATTGGGTTCTCTTAGACGTTCCTTGCTCAGGATCTGGTACCCTTAGGCGTAATCCCGACATGAAATGGAAATTCGGGCAAGATAATTTGGATACATTAGTCAAAGAGCAAAGAGAGATTTTTGCAAAAGCTATGCCTCTTCTGAAGCCCGGAGGCAAAATTGTTTACAGCACATGCAGCTTATTTAAGGAAGAAAATACAGAGCAAGTAGAATATTTTTTACAAAACCACCCTGTAACCCTCATAAGGAAGCCTATGCAAACATTTCCAACTCCAAGGGAGATGGATGGATTCTTTGGCGCGGTTTTTGAAAAAAACATCTAGCTTGTATTTTTCTTAAATTCGAACATGCTTTATGCTTTTACAGTATCAGCCAGTATTCATTTAATATAAGAGTCATCATGAAAGGTTTCACACGCATAGTTAGTATTTTTTTAACAACTACCATTTTTGCCAATTTTTCTCAGCAAAAGGGTTTTGCACCTGGTTTTTCAGACCAGCCTCAAAACATTTTTATTAATAATCGCCCTTTAGCAAAAGTTAACGGAAAAGTGATTTCTCTTCTCGATGTTGTGAAAAAAATGGATCTTGATATCCATGAAAGAATGCCTGAAATTTCTGATTCCAAAATGAACGTCTATCAATTTTACATGGGCAGATGGGAAGAAACTTTGAACGACCTTGTAAAAACAGAATTAATTCTAAGAGATGCAGAAGAACTAGATCTTAAAATTAGTGATGGAGAGATCCGCGAAGAAATAGAATCCAAATTTGGGCCTAACATCATGTCGAATTTAAATGATCTAAATATGACACTTGATGATGCAAAGGAACTTGTCCGTACAGAACTCATTACAAGAAGAATGTCTTGGTTCAAAATTCATTCCATTGCAGTCCATGACATAACTCCAAATGACATTAAAAATTCATACCTTTCATATTGCAAAGAAAACCCAGCAAAGGAAACTTGGAATTATCAAGTTCTATCGATCAGATCACCAGATAAAGCTTCTTGTGAGGAATATGCAGAAAAAGCCTCCACTTTGATTGGTAAAACCTGCACCAACTTGCCAACTCTTCTTAGTAAGTTAACTGAAGAAAATCCACCTGAAAATCTCAAACTTTCTGTTTCCACTGACTATAGCGTTTCAGAAAAAGAAATCTCATCCCAGCATAAAGAAATTTTAGTGAAATTATCTGATGGTGAATATAGTGATCCAATTATCCAAAAAAGCAGACATAGCAATGAAAATGTATGCCGATTATTCCACCTGAAATCTAAAACTCTACAAGAAGTTCCGACTTTTGAATCAATGTATAAAAACATCAACAACAAACTGATCAGTACTGCAATAGATCAAATAGAGAAAGTATACATTGATCGCCTAAAAGAAAAATATGGCGCTCAGATATTTGCATCTAGAATGACGGAAAATTTTGAGCCTTTTGTACTTCAATAATGAGTATTTATAGGCCATCAAAGCTAAAAGAATTTTTACAAGAGATTGATACAAGACCCAAAAAATGTCTATCACAAAATTTCTTAATTGATGGCAATATCATTCGAAAAATTGTTGCCAAGACATCCATCACTGATCAAGATTTTGTCATCGAAATTGGGCCTGGACCTGGGGCTCTAACGGAAGAAATTCTAAAAACAGGCGCGTCTCTTGTTACTATAGAGATGGATACCTTCTTCGCTAAAGCTTTGCATAGATTTTCGGGGGAGTTTCCAAAGCTTTGCATTATTCAAAGTGATGTTCTTGATATTGACTTTACAGCTCTTATCTCTAAATATTGCCCCACTGGGAAAAAAGCAAAAATTTTATCCAACCTTCCTTATCATTTAACTACGCCTATCTTAGCCAAACTACTTCCACTTCATCCTCACATTTCTACGCTTACGTTTATGATGCAGCATGAAGTAGCTCTAAGATGTACAGCAAATCATGGCAGTAAAGATTATAGCTCCCTTTCACTCTTCGCAGCATTCTATAGCAAAGCCGAGTATCTGTTTAAAGTAAACGCAAGCTGTTTTTATCCAAAACCCAAAGTTGCATCAGCAATCGTTCAGTTTAATCTTCATGAAGATCCTATCAACTTAGATCAAAACACCTTTTTTCAACTAGTAAGAGCAGCTTTTGGTAAGCGAAGAAAAATGCTTCGGGCATCGTTGAAAGAATTATACGCTCCATCTGACGTAGAAAAAGCACTTATGAAAATCGGAATCAGAGAAGATGCAAGAGCAGAAAATCTTTCCCTAGAAAATTTTATTAATCTTTATCAAGTGCTGAAGATTTGATACGTTTTTTTTTCAAATTTTTATAGAAAATTTCGAATATTACAAAGAAAGCGATAATAAGAATAACATTTAATAAATATATTTGTCGATTTTTGATACTTTTATAAACGTCTTTTATTTTTTTCCAGGTCGATAACTCTACATCACTCATCGCAATCAATGAGTATTTATTAATAAACTCTCCCCCTTCTGAAAAAATTTCAATAAAACCAACTTTATCTCCTATTGAAATGGGAAACGGTTTTTTTATTTTCCAGTGAAGCTTTGCCGTATACTCTTCTTCCTCAGATGGGTAGTATGAAATCAGTACACTGTCTTTTAATTTTGCGAGAAGTGAGTTTTTAGCTCCTTTAATCTCTTTTTCAAATAAGCTCTTTTGATCGAATAATTTTCTCGTTTCTTTTTTTTCTAAAAAAGCTGCATCAAAAAGAGCCGCTGCATCTCTATACTTTTGATTCATATCATTTGAATAGAAAATGGATGCAATAAGTGTTCGATCTTTATTTTTTGCTGCAGCAACAAAGGTATGCTTTGCATTTTCTGTATAACCAATTTTTGCTCCAATTACATATGGATAGAAAAATTTTCCGTGCTTAATAAATTTATTTTTTGCTCTTAGCTCCATCGACTCTTTTTTATTAGTGCTCGGTCTTTGATACTTTGTTGCTGACATCATTTCCAGTAGAATCGGATTTTTTATAGCTTCTCTCATTAATATTGCCATGTCATAAGCTGTTGTGTGATGCTCTGGAAAATGAAGCCCATGAGGATTGGAAAAATGCGTATTTTTACAACCAAGATCTTTTACAAAAATATTGAGCTCATCTACAAATTTTTCAATAGATCCAGATATATGCATTGCAATTGCATTTGCAGCGTCATTCCCTGAAATCATTAGTGTTCCAAATAACAAATCCCTGAACGTTAAAATTTCGCCTGTTACAAGCTGGAAAGTGGTTCCGTCTGGCTCAAGATAGTAGGGTTGAATTTTATACTTTTTTGCTACCTTCACCCTTTTTGGCATTTTTTTAAGAGGTTCTTTAGAAACTTTGATCCATGAATTTAAGTTTTGAAGTTTATTTATAGCAAATAGGGCGGTTGCTACTTTGGTCGTACTTGCAGGAAACATTTTTTTATCTGCATTTTTTTCAAAGAGAACTTTTCCAGTATCGGCATCTATAAGTATTGCTGTCTCTGACTTTACATTAACCCTTAGATGCTTGGCATAAATTGTAGAAACAAAAAAACAAGCGCAAAAAATAAGAAGTCGAATTTTCATAAGATGTCTGAGTTTTTCTCAAACATTTCATTATAGAACTTTTCTTCATTTAATAAAACTAGTTGAAGAAAAAGATTAGCCACAATATTAAGTAAAATATAGATTAAACAATAAAACTGAGTCGCAAATTAACAAATATTAAGAAGGAATATAATATTAATATGATTAACCCTAGCGAATTAGAAAGTTCTTACAAAGCATTTATGAAGAATCTATCTCACTGGATTCCAGATGGAGTAATAGATGTAGATTTAGATTTACTATCCAACTCAGAATTACTTGATTGTGATTCGCTAGAAGAGAAAGGAGCTAAAGAACCTCTTCCTCATTACTTTCATGTCCTAGAAACAAATGAAAAGGTGACTCTTTTTAACCACCAATTCTGCGTTTGGATTGTGCCCAAAGTAATCGATGATGTACCAAAGACTTTTGTGATGATCGCTTTGCTTTCCTCCAAAGAACCTCACCTAGAAATCGTATTCTCTACATCAGGAGTCTACAACTCCCCCAAATTTATTCTTAAGATTCTTAAGTATTACTTAAGCGAAGTAATTGATAACGAAGAAGCTCTATCTAGTATTAACGAAGGGATTTAAAGAATCAGTTTTTTAAGAATAAGCAAGTTAGAGTTTTCTTCTCGTTTATAGTCAATAGCATCAATGAATTCTTTCATAAAGCAAATGCCAAGCCCACCAACTTCTCTTTTTTCAAGTGGCGCATCCTTATCTAGTGTGATTTCTTTTTCCAAGGGATTAAATGCCATACCTTGGTCTCTAATTTGAATTTCAATAATCTTACCTGGAATCAAATGGACTCTAAGTTCAATTTTACCACCAGGCTTTGGATATGCATATCGAATGATATTCACAAGAGCTTCTTCTAAACCAATTTCAAGTTGTCTTTTCTCTTTTAAGGGTAATTTAGCCTTTGAGATTTCCTTTCGAACAAACTCTACCATTGCATGCAAAGATGATAATTTAGCATCAAATACAGTCACTTTCTAAATCACCTCTGGTTACATTCGAAAGACTTTTTGTAATGCATCACCTCAATTGTGAAAAGAAAAAACTTTTAAAACTTAAATGTTCCATACAGTGAGTCTCTCTGGTCGAGAAGACCTTCATGATAACACGCGCTCTTTCAACCTCGAAGTGCACGAAATATTAAAATAAAAAATGAGTCTAAATTTGGGAGAAAAAGCCTATGGTTAAAATTTTTTGTAGTATATTAAGTCTCAACAACTTTTTAATTCACCTAACTCTTTGTTTATCGCGGCTATACAAATATTTATAAGAGCTCCATTTCTGCACAGCAATTCCCGCTGCTATTTTCGCTTCCAATGACTTTGAGATAGAAGATGAATCTTTCGCTCCCCCTCGAGACTCAACCGAAGTTGTATCAATTGAAGATGGTGCTAAAGAATCAAAATTTACAGATGAGTCTACGAATAGGGAGTTATTATCTGACTCTGATTCAGTAACTTCTGCTCCAGCTGGAATTGCTGATTTCCACATACATAATTCTAGCTTTAAAAAAGCATTTTCATTAAATGCTTACAACAACTTATTTTAGTTTTTACTTAAATTATTTTTTTGTATAATATTTGTTATAAATTGAAAATATTTAATTAATAAAGCTTGCTTTACTCCAATCCAAATTGCTCATGGTCCTGATGATGAAGAGTTTTGAATGAACAATATGTTTGAAGACATAGGTGTTTTCGCACTGGCAATTGTCCAAGTAAGGCTTGCTCATAACAACTAATAAAGAAGGGAAGTATGAGTAATTTATATATAACGCCTGAAATCAAAAGTCAATTTCTAGAGGGTGACTTTGCATGCTTAAAAGCAATTCAAGACGCTGTAAGCGACGCCACTAAAGGGAATGTTGATGCTGCAAGAGAGGTCATAGATCTTGCAAACAGTATCGAGAATCTAAGAACTAAAGCTCTGAATAGCGGGTTATCAGACGAGCAGCTTGTTGAGGTTGCTCGTGGAATTAATGAGAAAGCTTTGAGTTTATTATCCGAAGAGGGGCCAAGATTTGAGTCGCAGATGCATCAAGGCTTGAGAGATCCAGAGGAACAAAACCATAGTTATGAAATATTAAGAAAGCAGTGTCCTCTTTTTGTATTATCTCTTCTACAAAAAATGCCAACCTTTTACTTAGATGCTATAGATTCGAATGATGAAGATCCGAATGATGCTGAAGGTAGCATAGTGGAGCTTCCAGCAGATGTTGTTGGACATGTAT
>JAJFMH010000027.1 GCA_021772245.1 Chlamydiota bacterium
CTATAATTTTACCGGACTTCGAGATTTAAAACACTTATATCTGCTTATTTCATACCAATATCTATTTAGAAAAGTTACTGAAAAATCGATCACGACAAATCCTTTAAAGCGGCACTTAAGTTTAAAAATATTTAAAACAAAATTAGATGGTACCGCAAATAAAAAGGCAGTTCTCGGCGTACTTGCTGGCCTTAACCTACTTCATGAAAACGAAGTGTTTGAAGAAAGACATTTATTAAAAGCTATTCAAAGCCTTATTCCAGATACCGAATTAGTTCCAAGCTCTTCAATTATTGATCGGCGTGGAAATGAAAAACTGCGGATGGTCTATCTAGAAATTGAAAAAAGAAAGGGTCTTGATTTCAGCTTAGCAGAAATCAAGATACTTCAAAAAAATCTTCGATCAGAAGTAAAAAGCAGAATTGAATGTGTAGTCCACCCAATTTTTGTGCATCGAAATGAAGAAGAAATCATGAAAAACATCTTAACTCTTAATAACGAGCTCAAATACGTTGATGATATTCCTCAAATTGCAATTCAATTCCATGAGCAAAGCCCAAGCGAAATTTCATTTGTTGTAATACTCGTTCGAATTTTAAGAAATGAGTCTAAAACTTTAAAAGATCTTCTTTTAGAATCCAATACTCCTATTCAAATAAAATCATATGAAGCAAAAAATATTGGCAAATTAAAAAACAGATATACGAAGGAAGCTAATGTTATCGAAGTTAGTGTTGATAACAAACCTTTTATTAGAAAAGATTACTCATTAAATCTGCATAAGGCCCGTAAACACATTTTCTCTCTTCTTAGTTCAGCTCTTGGTGAACTTCGAGACTACAATGGAGGGATGTTTTCCAAACAAGATGAAACACTTTTAGATTTAAAAAAAATGTTACTGGAAAGTGACATTAAGAATGATTTTCTATTAGAAAATTATTTCTATTCCATATCTCCAATCTATATGCAAAGTGTATTGCAGCCAGCAATCTTGAAAGAATCTTTTACCTATATTCAAAAGTGCGCCGAATTTGATTTTCAAACAAGTTCTTTATTTTATTGTGAGAAAGTCATGGGTGATTATTATACCTTCACTGTAAGCTGTACAAATAAGGAACTTACAGATAAAATTCTATCCTCTGTTTCAGATATACAACGCGATTTACAACTCATTCATGCTAAACTCCAAATTCATGATATCCATATCCTTCAGCTCATCGCCAAATGTGAAAATAAGGAAGATCATCAATTTTTTGAAGGAAAATTGCAGGGTATAGTTTTTCCCATGCTTAAGAATCAAACAACAGGTAATTCTCATCAAATCAAGCTCGAATATTCACCTTCTTCTTGACGCAATTTAAAGATAATCTATTATGTTAATAATACAGAAATGTAAAAAAGACTTGTTCCTATGAAGTATCAATATCTAAAATTTCGCTCAATGCTTTTAGTACTTAGTATATGCTTGGTTAGTATTAGTTTCACTGGATTTACCAAAAGACCCAAAGGTTTTACTGTAAAAAAAATTCAATCATTCCATAAACCTAGTGAAAAGTGGGACGTTTCAAATGAAATATCAACTGACTCAATCAAAAAGATTCTAGAGCAACCTTTTACCTATCTGGGCTCTGGAAATCATTGCTACGCATTTCTATCAGATGACTCAAAATACGTACTAAAATTTTTCAAACAAAAACATATGTCAAAGCGAATTTGGCAAAACTATCTTCCACTTCCTGAAAAGATAAATGTGTTCAGGGCAAGCAGAATCGAAAAACACCAAAAAGAACGAGAAAAAGCCTTCTCAAGTTACAAGTTGGCATATGAGTACTTGAAAGATGAAACTGAGATTGTCTATATGCATCTCAATAAAACAACTCATTTAAAAAAACCTCTTCATATTATTGATCAGCATGGAACAACTCATCACCTAAATGCTGATAACCTTGAATTCCTTTTGCAAAAAAAAGCAGATGTTGGATACACGTTAATCTCTAAACTCATGAAGCAAAGTAAATTAGAGGAGGCAACTGATAAACTCATCTCTTTTTTAGAAGTGGTCGTTAGGCGTGCTAAAAAAGGAATTTTTGATCGAGACATCCAATTTTATAAAAATTTTGGATTTATAAATGGAAAAGCCGTAGAAATTGATGTTGGAGAATTTAAATATTGCACTGAATGTAAAACAACTTCGATGCAAAAAAATGAAGTTCTTGCGGCATCAGAGCAAATTAAAGAATGGCTACATTGTAACTACCCTACTCTGGAACCAAAATTCCAAGAGAAGGTTGACGAGATTCTTAACTGTATATGATAAAAAAATATAAAGGGCTCTTCTACGTAGTTGGGTCAATCCTATGTATATATCTTCTTGTAATTGCAATTCATCATGCATTTTTTCAAAGAACAAGTGGATTCTGTATTCAAAAAATCAAGTCTAATCACTCTTATGATCCTAGGTGGGAAACAGGTCTATTAACGGAGTCCCAAAAAGAGCTAATTGAAAAACTTTCCAAACAAACCTTTTCTTACCTTGCATCAGGAAAAGCATGCTATGCTTTTGTCTCTGAAGACCA
>JAJFMH010000028.1 GCA_021772245.1 Chlamydiota bacterium
CGTAGGAATACTTGTTCCTACGTGATGAAAAGCCTCGAAAGTTGTTGGTGAAATCCCAACACATGAATCGTTAGCAGAACTGCTTGGCTAACGTATTTATCCTGTCATAGGTAGATTTGGATAGATTTTTAGAAGCGGTTAAGGAGATCTTCTAATGTATTGTTTACAAGTGACTTTAATAAAAGTTGCCAACTTGCAAGAATGTCCGCTGGAATTTTGGATTCCGATGCTGTTAAAACAAAAGACAAATCTTTCGTTCCCTCTTCGGACTCAACCGAAGTTATATCAGTTAAAGAAAGGCTAAAAGAAGCAAAATTTACGGATGAGCTTGCAAAAAAAAATGTTATCCTCTTCTGATTCAGTGACTTTTACTACATAAGGAATTGCTAACACCTTATTAAATATTTACTGCCGAAGCATAGTTAATATTGCATTTAATCAAGAAAATATAATATAATTAATTTCATCAAATAAAAGAAGTGTATAATGGCAATTGCAAACTTAGATCAATTTGGATATTGGAATCATCTTCCAGTTGAATTACAACATGAAGTTATTGGCTTTTTAGGAGATACAAGAGATTCAGAGTTAGATAATTCTATACGAACCCTCGCCCAATGCAGACTTGTTAACAAAAATTTTGAATATATAAGCTCAGAAGTCCTACAACCCTTAAAAAAACAGCAAATTGAGAGAAAAATCGAAGCTCTTATTAAGACTTATCACATATATAATGAAAGGTATGCAGAAGCATTAAAAGACATCGATAAGACCACCTTAGGTCGGAAACATCCTGATCCAAAAGGTCCTCCTCAACTGTTAGATGCACTTTTCTCCGGATCTAGGTTTACTCTAGGTACGCTTAATTTTTACAATGAGATTGTAGAACGAGATATTAAAGACATAATACTGTATATGCCTGAAAGCATGAATTGCGTTATGGGAGAGCTCAGATGCCGAATGTCTGTAACACCTCTAGTTGCTGCTATAGTTAACCCAAATATACCTATACATATCATTGAATTTATGTTTGAGCATGGCGCAGATGCGAACGGTACACTTGAATTCAATGGATATGAAGTAAAGATTTATCATGATTTAGGCAATTTTGGTTTATACCCTTCAAGGATTGAAAAAATCCAAGCATTATTTGTTAAATATGGATATGTAGATTCATAAAAATCATAATCATATTTGTAAGGTATAAACAAAAGTTTATACCTTACAGTTTTTAAATCCATACAATTTATTTATGAGCCATCGCGTGTGTTTTGCAATCACGTTTCCGACTCGAGTATCAAAGCATTAGCAACTTCTCGCATTCTCTCTCTTCCCATTTGGTGATCACTTGGATGAATTTTTTAGGTAGAATTTTCATCATATAAATCTGAAACATTGTTCCAATGGAAGAATCCTTACCTGATAAAAGTTGATGGTTTGACTCTGCTAAATCCTGGGCATCTTCAACAGACCCCATTCATGGGAAAGAGGCCTAAATGAGCATACAAATGGATTGATAAATCAGTATTTTCCTAAAGGTATGAATTTAAAGGAATAATAGAAAATGAACTTCAAAGGGTAGAGGGTCTTCTTAACAACAGACCTCGAAAAGTGTGAGAATTGAAGGCACCGATAGAAGTCTTTGATCATCTTTAAAAAAATCATATAACGGTGCACTTCAAAATTGAAAGGGCGCCGCTAAAAAATAATTACATATTGAAATTTAATATTAAATTGTATTATAATTGTTTCATATAAATCATATATAAAAAGGAAAGATATAATGTCACCAATTGGAGAAAATACAAAATTAGATGAATTGGCTTCTTGGAATAATCTCCCACTAGAGCTTCAAAACTTGGTTATAATTCAGGTGGCAGACATGGATCAGTTTTCAGACCATATAGAACTTAAAGCAGAACTAGTTTTAAAACCAAGAAGTGGAGCGACAGCAGCAGAATTATTACCATTTATTCAAGAGCTTAATCAATATAAGCTAGTTAATAAAAGTTTTAACACGGCTATATCATTTGTCCTGAAGAATTTGAATGAACGAGTAAATAATCTACGTCTAATCAAGTTCTTAACTCAGCGTTATTACGTATATAACGAAGCGTATGAAAACGGATTAAGTGAAACAAATAATTCACGCCTTCCTTACCCTGATCCAAAAGGCCCCCCGCAATTGTTAGATGCTCTTTTTTCAGGATGTGAACTTCCGTTTGCTCGAAGCTCACTTAAATATTTCACTGAAGAAGTAGAAGCAGATATTATTGATTTGATCAAGCTTATGCCCGAAAGTATCAACTGCAGTTTAGGAAAACTCAAGAACGCCTATGAAATACCACCTCTTTACGCTGCAATAATTAATACTGCGGTACCTGAATATATAATTGAGTTGATGTTCGAATATGGTGCGGATGCAAATAGTACATTTAAGGTAGATTCGGGTCAGGAAAGAAAGATCTATCTTGAAATAAACAACTTTAATGGCTACGGCCCTAGGGCTCAAGCAATCCAAGCATTATTTGTTAAATATGGA
The DNA here is from genome assembly GCA_021772245.1 of Chlamydiota bacterium. Classification (GTDB taxonomy): domain Bacteria; phylum Chlamydiota; class Chlamydiia; order Chlamydiales; family Simkaniaceae; genus JAJFMG01. The sequence continues at coordinate 2,543 of JAJFMH010000028.1, forward strand.
TACGTTGATTCATAAAAATCATGATCATGTTTGTAAGGTATACACAAGAGTTTGTACCTCACAGTTTTTAAATCCATACAATTTATTTATGAGCCATCGCGTGTGTTTTGCAATCACGTTTCCGACTCGAGTATCAAAGCATTAGCAACTTCTCGCATTCTCTCTCTTCCCCTTTTGGTGATCACTTGGATGAATTTTTTAGGTAGAATTTTCATCATATAAATCTGAAACATTGTTCCAATGGAAGAATCCTTACCTGATAAAAGTTGATGGTTTGACTCTGCTAAATCCTGGGCATCTTCAACAAATTTTCGCATCGAATTCTCATACCTTTCAAAAGCTATATTGTATTCGCCATTGGTAGCTTCTATCTCTTTTGCTAATACATATGCACCAACCATTGCTAAGCTTGTTCCCATTCCAGAAGCGGCATGCGCAGCATCTCCGATAAGCGCAACATTTCTTTTAGACCATTTTGGCATTCTGACTTGCGCAATTGAGTTGAAATAACATGCGTTGCTGTTTTTCATTGCAGAGATCAGTTGAGGAACTTCCCAACCTAAATCTTTAAACTGCATTTCAAATTCTGCTTTAGGTTTTGTAGAAAAAAACTTTTTTTCATCCGTTTTGTATGCAAGACATGCATATGAATGATGATCTGCAGCATATACAGCCACAAACTTCCCTTTATCAAAATATACAATCTCTGCGTGGTCTAGTTCAAAGATATTGGAGATAGGGAAAACACAAAAGTTGATACCATATTTTCTCAAGAATTTTGAATCTTCTCCAAATACTAGTATTCTCGCAGTTGATTCCATCTTAACCTCGAAAAAATATCCCTTGATTATCGAAGCAAAAAAAGCCTACTTGTTAATAGAGCGATTAGATAAAATCATAGTTTTTATGACATTTGTACACCGAGGTAAATATGAACCCTGATCTCCAAAACATCCAAACGACTAAACCGGTAGAACAAAATCATAACCACCCACCAAAAGTTCCAACGAGAAGTTTTTCTGATACTTACTCACGAGAAAGGCCTGCCCCTCAACGATCTAAAAAAACCAATGTTTACAAGCTCAGCGCTGAAAACAAAAAAAAACCATCGCAAAAGAAACAAGAAGCGGAAGGATTTTCTGCTATGCAGACCGCATTTAGTGCAAATGATAGCATGATCCATGCAGGCTCGCTTGCATCTGTTAAATCTGTAATGTCTCCACAAATGAGTGAATTATTTGATAAGTTAATGAGTCAAATCCAAGTCGAAAAAAATAACGGCATTTCTACAACAACAGTAAAAATTCAATCAGAGATCTCAGGTTCCATATTTAATAATTGCGAATTTACTTTAGATCATTATGACACAGCCCCAAATAGTTTTAATTTACAATTACATGGAAATGAAAGCGCGGTTACAGAGTTTAATCTACACCTTGCAAATCTACAGGCAAATTTGCAAAATGCTCTACCTACTGTTTCGATCCAAGTGCTCCCTCCAATTTTACAAAAGACAAGCAGAGCAAGCTTTAAGGATAGAGAAAAAGACAAACAAAGTAGCGATGAAGAATTACCTCTGGTAGAAAAAAATCATATTCTGTAAAAAACGAATAATTAAGGGTTACAAAGTAATATGAAAAAAACATCTTCTTTTTGGAAAAACCAGATAAGCGCTGTGCTTGATGAATCTACAGAGATCCCTATGTGGGGATGTGCTCCTCCTTTCCCATTTGATGCCTTTTCAAAATCACTTCAAGAGGCATGGAATCTTCCCTCATGTGATGTCAAACTACTATCAGCAGAATGGATTACACCTGAAAAAGTTGAAAAAGAAATTACTGGAAATACTATTTTCAAAGTAGATATAAATCCAATCGGCGCGCCTATTTATTTGAGTGTAACTCCTGATAATCAAGCAGTTTGTATTCAAGCTCTAATGAATACAAAAACTTCTTCAGCAAATTTTTCCTCTCGCGAAATTCAAAAAGGATTTTTCCAGTTTATACTGCTTGAAGCAATAGGAGCTTTGTCCTCTGTAAAAAAAGATCTACAGTTTTCACTCCATGAAGCCGATACCAAAATAATATCCGATAATACCTACGTAATGAAAGTTGTTGTCACATCTGAAAATTTTTCTTTTGAAGCAACGCTCCTTGTATCCAAAGGTTTCCAACAGAAATTTAAAACAAACTACAACAAAAAAATTCCTCTTGATACTGCTACAAAAGATAAAATTGTTCTATGCAATTTAAAAGTTGGATGCGTAACTCTTCAAGCAGATCAGATTGCAAAACTTACAATTGGTGATTTTGTTATCTTAGACTCCGCATCTTATCATCCCAAAACAAAAAAAGGGACAATGGAGCTTTGCTTTCAAGATACACCTCTTTTTCATATCAAGCATAAAGAAGAAAGTATAAAAATATTAGACTATGCCACCCCATTTGAGGAGACGACCATGGAAAAACCTAACGAAAAACCCGCGCCTGAACAAAAGCCAATGGAAGAGGCTTCAGTTGAGATAGAAACAAATACTGAAGAGACAACAGAAAGCGAAACAATACATGAAGTTGAAAAGTCAGCGCCCATTTCAGCGGAAAAAATTCCAGTTACTATAAAAGTTGAAGTTGCAAAATTACCAATGACACTTGAAAAACTATCCAATCTTCAAATAGGTAATGTTATCGATACAAGTATACATATCGATCATGGCGTAGATCTCACTGTCAATGGAGAAGTCATTGGTCGTGGAGAGCTCCTCCAATTGGGGGATATTATTGGGGTTAAAATCACAGAGCTTGGCTAAATAAAATCATGGAAAAAGAGTTTTATAAACAAAGTACCCTTCCCCATCTATCACAAGAAGCTCTTCAAGAAATTTCTATCCCCAAACAAATTGGTCCCTATCACATAGACAGTTTGCTCTCTCAAAGTGGACTGAGCTTGCTTTTTTTAGGATCACATCCTGAAAAAAATAAACCTATTGTAATCAAGGTTCTCTCTCCAAGACTTACGACTAATGAAGAAATGGTAAAGCAGTTTACCAAAGAAGCAGAAATTATTGCACTTACTGACCATCTAAACATTATTAAATTACATGGATCTGGCACATGGGAAGAAGGTCTATATATTGCAATGGAATTTGTGCAGGGAGTTTCATTAAAACAATTCATTGAACAAAAACCCCTTTCCTGGAAAAGCGCTCTACAAATCACTCTTCAAGTAGCCTACGCTCTTTTGCATTTACATACTCACGGCGTTGTACATAGAGATTTAAAACCTGAAAACATTTTAATCACTGAAAACGGCGGAGTTAAAGTCATTGATTTTGGAATCGCACTTCTTATGGTCGATGAAGAAGAAATTTTCTTCTCAGAGCAAAATCGTTTGATTGGAACTCCAAGTTATATGAGTCCCCAACAAAAAAACAACCCTCTCAAAGTTACTCCTGCATCTGATATCTATGCATTAGGAGTTATTTTATATGAGCTACTCATCGGAAAATTAAGTCATGGTAAAATCGATTTAGGGTTGCTTCCCGATTCACTGGTTCCCTGCGTTCAGAAAGCATTGCAACCAACACTCGAGAAGAGATACGAGGACGTGGTCGATCTCATTACAGACCTCACAAGACTAATTAAGACAGAAGGGTTAGAAAATAATATTTCACAAAATATCACATCATCCCTTGCTGAAAGTTTAGATACGATTCAAGTCCTACTTCCAAGTGTCCCCTTTAAATCTGCTGAAATTGAAATAGGCCTTGCTAAGGAAAATATCCCCCTCTCTCACTTTTATGATTTTATAAAACTTGCGGATGGAAGCTATGTAATCTATCTAGGGTCACTTGATGAGCCACTCATCAAGCAACTCCCCTATATCCCATATATGAAGGCAAGTATTCGCTCTCTTTTATATCCTCTGATATATTCAACAGAAAATCATCTTGAGCCATCTGCTCAAATGACAAAAATTAATGATGTATTTTTAGATAGTACTATTTTTTCTCCATCATATCTAATTCAGATTCACTTAAATGAGTCTCAAAACACTTTCTCCATTGTCTGCTGCGGAAAAACTACGGTGACACACATCAGTGAAAGCGGAAAGCTAAAAATTATTGAAAATGAAAACCCATTGCTTGGAAAAGAGCGAGGATATAGCTTCGAAGAAACAATCGACTCCTGGAACCCTCAAGAGAGCATAATTTTACCATCAAAGCATATTTTAAATGAGGCCAATTGGAAAAAATTGATCGAAAGCCATGTTTCACTTGCGCCACAAAACCTCTGCGATACACTTTTTGCTAACCTTTTTTTAAACGCTGAAAATAACCTCAAAGCAACTTCTAAGGCTGTTTTATGCGTTAGCCGAATTGATTAATTTATTTTCAGTTTTTTTCTCAAAAAAATTTCTTATTTTTCCCAATAGATTTCATTGCATTAATTACAGAAAGTATTTTAGGATGCGTAACATGATCATATCCCCTTGAGAAGGACCTGCAAGGCTCTTTCTTAACTGGGATAAATGCAATAGATAATAACGGCACGTGGTAATAACTTGAGTAAACTAAAGTACTTTTTGATCATCGCATTTGTTGCAACCTTATCGATATCATCCACTGTACACTCTCTGAAAGTAAATAAAGATTCTGATAGACAAGAACTTAGTCCTGAAAGAAGTAATGAAGATGGATATACGATCAACTTCAATGACGTGCCTGTCATTGAAGTAATAAGGTTTATAAGCAAGACTGCAAAACAAAACTTCATCTACAATGAAGAAGAATTGCAGTTTAACGTTACAATAGTCTCAGAAGAGCCTACAGACATTGAAAACATCTTTGCAGCCCTTCTGCAAGTACTTCGCATCAACGGATTGTCAGTTCTTGAAGAGGACAACAACCTCTTAATTCATCCACACGCTGATGTAAGAGGTTTTGCAGAAATAGTCTCCTCTGAAACACCCCTTGTTGGACAAACACCACCTGTGATGACAAGGGTATTCCAAGTACAAAGAGGAAACCCTTTAGCTATTGGTGATATCATCCGCCCAATGATATCAGAGGGCGCTTTTTTAGAAGTTTCAACGCAAACGCGTCAACTAATTATTACAGACATCACAACAAACATCGATAAAATTGCAAAATTACTTACTGCAATTGATGCAGAAGAATCTCCTCTTGAAATAGAAGCTATTAGCCTCGCTCACAATACCCCTCAATCAGTGATACCACTGATTGAGCAAATCATCATTCCTCTTTCTGAAAACAATCCATTTGTTTTGGTTCCTCAACCGAAAACAAATACACTGTTTATTGTATCAACTCCCTATCTTGTGGAACAAACAGTACGCCTGATCGAAGATTTAGATATTGCTCCATCCCTTACCTCTGCTGATTCTATTTTTTTATACCAACTGCAAAACAGAAGTTTCACAACGGTAGATGATGCCTTAAAACAAATTGTTCAAAATCTACAGAACAAAAAAAGCGCCCCGCTTGACTTAATTGAAACTGTAGACAATGCAAGATATATTCAAGCATCTAACTCTATCCTATTTTTAGGTGATGAAGCAACTATCACAAAAATAAAAGAACTTCTAAAAACCATTGACAGCTACGATACTGAAAAATTCAGCATGCAAGGCAAGAGCACGTATTTCATCTATAAGTTGCAGCATGCAACTGAAGAGCAGATGGAAAACTCTTTAGATGATTTTGTTAACAATTTAAAGATTGCTCCGGAACCAAATGTTGCGCTTATTGACGCATTAGAGAGTATGAAATGGGTAAAGGCCACAAATTCACTCGCATTTAATGGCAGCAAAACAGCGATTGCTCAACTTAAACAGATCCTTCCCCTTTTTGATGTGTCACCGAAACACTCTCAATCATCACTTTCACAAGTACCTCTCAGCAGTAAATTTTTTGTCTATAATCCAAAGTTTGTCTCTGCTAGTGAAATCTATAATCAACTTACAGGTGTGGTTTCCAACTTAGAAGATTCAAATCTCTCAAACCCCGGTCTACTACACACACTAAAAACTGCTAAACTGATGGAAGCATCAGATTCGATCATGTTCACTGGAGATGAAGAGTCACTCTCTGAGGTTAAGACTTTAATGGCCACCATGGATCAGCCTATCGATGCTAGCTCTGGAAAAGAGAATTTGTTCGTATACAAAATAGAATACGTCAATAAACAAAATCTTGAGCAAGGTTTGCAACGTCTTGCTAAAACTCTACCTCCTGAAAATTCCCTCGCTAAACTTATCGACTCGATGAAGTATCTTCCAGAGTCTAACTCCATTGCATTTAGAGGAGCTCCATCTGCAATCGAGCGAGTCAAAGAGATCCTTTCTATTTTAGATTCTAAAGCGCAAGCTGAAGCTGAAGCTTCAGGCAAATCTGGATACTTCCTATACAAGCTTAAAACGGCTTCAGGCTCTGTTATTTTAAAAGATCTAGATAACATGGTATCAAACCTTAAATCATCGAATGTCGATGATCCTGCGTTAATTACCGCAATCAAAAATATTGAATGGGTAAAGTCAACCAACTCTTTACTTATTACTGGTGAGCCCGCAGCAATTGAGCAAGTAAAAGCAATCATTGCAGAGTTTGATATTCCAAGAGGCGCTGAATTTGATAAGGGTAAATCTACCTACGCTGTCTATAAAATTAAGTACGCAGGCCATATTCAGCTAATGGCATCGCTTAGAGCTGTAGCGCAAGATTTAAAAATGTCTGGAAGTCCTGATAAGGATCTTATCCACACCATTGAAACAATGCGCTATAACAAAAAAAATAACTCACTTGTCTTTACAGGAAAGCCTGCTGCAATCGCAAGCGCTGAAACACTTGCTTCAAAATTTGACACCCCATCACTTGATGATGAAGATGATAGGACAAGTCCTGAAGGATACCTCATCTACACTCCCAAATTTCAATCGGGTGAAGAACTGATTTCCATTCTTCATGATTTCGAACAAAATCTCATTAACTCAGGCGTTGAAGATCCAGCCCTTTATGATGTTATAAACAACTTAAAATGGATGCCAAGAACATCTACACTTCTTATTTCCGGATCGCAAGAAGCCACCGATAAAGTGCAAGCTCTACTTGAGAAGTTCGATATTCCAGGCGCTGGTGAAACACACGCCCCTGCAATTGAGACAATTGATGATGTTAGCTTCCTTATCTACAAACTTCAATATCACCAAGGTACTGAGATTGAAACAGCGCTTCGAGCAGTTGCAGCTGATTTAGCTAAATCTAAAAACGCAACAAGCGCGCAGAACTTAATAGAAGCTATCCAATCTATTCAGTGGATACAAGTCACAAATTCACTTATTGGAACAGGAAACACCCAAACTCTTGCAAAACTTAAGGACCTCATCACAAATATCGATATACCTTTGCAACAGGTATTTATTGAAGTACTCGTCATTGAAACAGATGTATCTAATGCACTAACTTTCGGTCTTAGATGGGGCTCACAAGGAAAATACAGAAACAAATTTTCTTATGGTACAGGTAACTTTCCAACTAATACCAGTCCAAGTGGATCTGCTCCATTCCAAGCTTTCAATACTAATCTTGCAGCTATAACAGCTACAAATACTCCAACTGGCCAAGATATTCCTGTGGGAACCCAATCAGGATTTGATCTTGGCGTCATAGGTGACATCATATTGCATAAAGGTGCAACATACTTAGCACTTGGCTCACTTGTTGATGCTTTGCAAGTTGAAGGCGATAGCACTATCGTTTTAAATCAAAAAATTATTACCCAAGATAATAAAAATTCTACAATCTTCGTTGGAAGCAACCTTCCATTTGTAGGATCAGTTATAACAAATCAAGGTGCAAATTTATCTACTTCAACAAACCTTGAATATAGAGATATTGGTGTCAACTTAAGCATTACTCCAACAATTGGTGATGATGGAATCGTAACACTTGATATTAGTGAGCAAATTTCTGAAGTACAAACTAACTCAGATGGAACAGTAGCTACCAATGCCGCAGGTGTTTCAGGGATAGCAACCACGAAAACAACAACACAAACAAGTGTCACTATGCCCGATAGACACTTCCTTGTTCTAAGTGGAATGATACGAGATACTGTTACACGAACAAAGTCTGGCATTCCCTGTCTTGGAGGATTACCTCTTATTGGAGCAGCATTTAGTTTGAACGAAAAAGTTGTTGAAAGAAACAATGTGATCATCTTTTTAAAGCCTCACATTATTAATTCTTTTGCAGATTACAAAAAAATCACTGAAGAACAAGAAGACATTTATAGAGATCAAGCTATTGCCGAAGACTTTGACGCAGGTCTTGAACTTGTTAAATCTGCTGATGATGAATAAACTATTTGTGTCATGCCTACTCTTGATTGCACTTCTTAGTAGCTGTTATCACAGCGATCAAAATGACTATGATATTAGCTACTCTGATGATGATTCGGAGTATCTTGTCTTAGACGAATTCGAGCAATAATCCATTTTTGATTCCTTTTAAAATTCAGCGTGATAATATATCTACAACTCACTATGATGGGCAACTTTAATCAAGGCTTAAGGACTCATTGTGAATCTTGGTTTGCAAAAATTCAAACGCATCATCTCTTTTTTTCTAATAACACTTACCCTTGCGTCTTGTTATCGAGTCGATCCTAAAATCGAACCACAGGTAAGTTATACTGTCCAAGATCGATTTATTAAATCCCTTCCTCCAGCATTTCCATCTCTTACCCATGAAGAAAAACAAGAAATTTGGGCGCAAGAATATTTGATTGGCCTTGGCTTTGCAAAAAAACTAGATTTGTACAGATCAATCACCTCATTTAAAAGAGCTGAAATTCTCCTTCCTGACCTCAATACAAAAAGACTGCAAGAAGTGCAGTACTATATGATTTTATCCTACTATTTAGGTGGTAGATACTCTGATGCGATTAACACCTTCCAAGAGTCAAAACTAAAAGGGATATCTGATGACTTTCTTCCCTATCATGATTTGCTCGTAATCCTATATGAAAGTTATCGAGAAACAAATGACTTCAATAATGCCAAGTACATCTACAAAGTCATCAAACTCAAGTTTCCAGATACTGCTGATAAGCTCTATGTCTCATCTGCTCTTGTAGATGGAGAGATCAAAACACTCGATGAGATTTCTGAGAAAAATAAAAATTATCAAAATTTGAAGAAAATCACGACTTACTATGAGCAAAATAAAAAATCAGTGCCCACCGCTGAATTTTTAAATGCGGTTCTACCTGGCGCTGGTTATCTCTATGTAGGTCAAAAACAATCTGCCCTTACCGCATTTTTACTCAACGGGCTTTTCATCTACGCAAGCTATATGTTCTTTGATAATGGATATCCAGCAGCGGGTATCATCACTGCAAGTTTTGAGGCTGGCTGGTATTTAGGTGGGATTTATGGGGGCGGAGAATCCGCAAAACTGTATAATGAGAGGTTATATGAGAAAAAAGCATATCCAATGCTTACACAAAACCACTTATTTCCTGTTTTAATGCTGCAATATGGCTTTTAAATCACTTACCTTATTATTTGTTTTACCATGCCTCGTATTTGCTGAAATAGGATACGTAGAGCCTTGGGGGAAAGAATCTGATCTCATTGAAAAGGTTGATCACAATCCCATTCCGAGTCCTCGCAAAACTCCTCTTGCCTACGCGATGGAAAAAGTTATTTTGTTTCATCAGAAAGTACTGTCACCAGTGGATGGCCCAAGAAGTCACTTTAGACCAACAAGCTCTAGATATATGCTTCTCTCAATTCGAAGATATGGATTTTTCAAAGGATATGTCATGGGATGCGATCGTCTTCTTCGTGAAAACAAGGAAGAATGGGTCTATCGCAAACGGATAATTAACGGCGAATATTATAAGTGGGATCCCACATACTGATCGAGTTTTTTTCGCTCTTTTGCTTCTAATAAATCAGGTTTATGAGGCTGCTGTGATCTCAATTTTTTAGGTCTTAGATAAATTGAAATTGGAGCCCCATCAAACGGGAAAGCTGCTCTAAACTGATTGGTTAGATATCTCTTATAAGAATCTGTCATCAGCTCTTTTTTATTTACAAACAGTGTAAATGTAGGAGGCTGCGTTTTTACTTGCGTCAGATAGTAAACGCGTAAGCGTTTACCTGTAATCATCGGAGGATGATATTTTTCCATGGTCTTTTCTACAAACTGGTTCAATTTACCAGTCGAGATTCTGGTATTAAGAGCTACAAAAATCTTTTCTAATCGAGTAAACAAATCAGCCATATTTTTACCAGTCAATGCTGATGCAAACATAGTAGGACAATGAGCCACAAAAGAAGCTTCTTTTTCAAGAGCTTGCAGGCAGTGTTCTACTCTAAAGTCTTTGACCAGATCCCACTTGTTAAAAAGAAGTAAACAACCCTTGCCAGCAGCTTCGATCATCGTAGCGATTCGCTTTTCCTGAGCTGTCATCCCCTCTCTAGAATCTAAAACTAATACGCAAATATCAGATCGCTCGATAGCTCGCTCCATACGGATATATGCGAACTTATCCACAACCTCTTTTTCTTTGTTTCTTCTTCGTATCCCAGCTGTATCAATAAGGGTAAATTGCGTATCACCAACATCTAGCTTTACATCAATAGCATCTCTTGTCGTTCCAGCAATAGGACTTACCGCTGATCTTTTCTCATCGAGCAAGAAGTTTAGAAGTGTAGATTTACCAACATTTGGTCTACCGATAAATGAAATTTTAATTTCTTGTTTATCCGTTTTTTCTTCTCTTTCATCGTTGTAAGTAGTCAGAGCTTTTTCAAAAAGTTCTGCGACATTTACGCCGTGAAGAGCTGATACGGGTGTAATATTTGTAATTCCAAGAGATAGGAATGGATAACTTAAGTTTTCGTGATGATCAGGATCATCTACTTTATTGATCGCAAGATATACTGGCTTATCTTTACGGTGAAGCAGTTTAGCTAAATCTTCGTCAAGTGTAGTCACTCCAATTCTAGCATCCACAACCATGATAATTGCATCCGCTTCTTCAATAGCTAGTTTAGACTGGTATATAATTTCATCTTTAAACAAAAATTCAGATCTTTCATCGATACCACCGGTATCGATAATATCAAATTCCTTCCCAAAAAGCTCCGCATTAGCATAAAGGCGATCTCTTGTCACACCTTCCATTTCATCTACAATAGCAATTTTTTTAGCTGCTACACGGTTAAATAAAGCGGACTTACCAACATTTGGTCTTCCAACAATAGCTATTTTAAAAGTACTCATAATAGATCTTTTGATTTGTTTAAGCGACAAGAATACAACATTCAGTCAAACAATACAATCAAAGAGATCTACTTAATTATTATTAGAATCCCTATAAAAAAATTGTTACGATCCTTCTTAAATATGAAAAATTCTTGACTTAGAACAGAAAATAATAACTTTTTTAGAAAAATGAGCAATCTAGTTTTTATTAACTTTTATACCCATTTGAAATGGAGGGTCGTCCATTTGATCCAGAAGCGCCTTCGAAAGCAGTTGTAAATAATTCCATTCTTGAGTTGCGATAGGTTTATACAGTTTGCTACAACTTATCAAGATTTACAGAGTGAAATTTCTTCTAACATTCATTTAATTTAGGAAACAAACAAGAAGCATATAAAGGATAATTTACAATACTGTCTTCAAATGCAAAATTATAAAGAGATGCTCTTGAAAGCGCGCATTTTCTATCAGCGCAAAATTTATTTTTATATACAATCAGACTTTTCTTATTTCTAGAAAACCCTGCTTTGACCTCTAATGGGAAAACATCTCCTTCAAAATTTATCACAAAATCAACTTCAGCCCGACTCTCATTTGACCAGTAGTAGAGCTCCTTGAAATGATTGTGATGAAGCTCAGTTGCAACAAAATTTTCTGTAAGGGATCCCTTAAACTCTTGAAATAGTTTATTGCCATCTAACAGAGCTCGCGGATCTAAATTACTCATTGCACCAAGAAGACCAATATCGAGAAGAAACACTTTAAATGACCTGCTATCAGAATAAGCGCTAAGCGGCAATTTAGGAGCTGAAATATTACATGCCTTTAGAATAAGACCAGCGTCAATTAACCACTGAATGGATGTTTCGTATTCTCTTGCTCTTGCGCTTTTGCTAATTGCAGCAAATACGAATTTTTTATTTTCCTTCGCAAGTTGATTTGGAATAGATTGCCAAATTGCCATAATCTTCATTACATCTTCTTTAGGAGCATGTTTTGCAAAATCAAGAATATAAGCATCTAAAATCTCTTGTTGGACTATTCTTACTTGGTGTAAATCACCCTTCTTGAGATATGACGCAACAGCCTCTGGCATCCCACCAATCACAAAATAGTATTTGAGCAATTTAACCAATTTGTCATGAAACACCTCTGAAATTGCTTTTTTTGGCATATCTTCAAGCAGTTTTCGATATCTGCTTTCTCCATTAGCATCTAAAAACTCAAAAAAATTCATGGGTCCCAAATCTAGGAAATTCACCTTCCCTACTGGAAATCCCTTAGTCAACTTTACTCCTAATAAAGAACCAGCAGTAGCAATATGATAATCAGGGGAATCTTCACAAAAATACTTTAGACTATTGAGAGCATTGGAGCATTCTTGAATTTCATCAAAGATAATTAATGTGGTAGAAGGATTGATCGTCTTTTTAAAATAAATGCTTAGCTCTTTGATAATCCTTTCTGGATCTAAATTTTCTTCAAAAAACTTTTCAAAATGCTTTTCTTGATCAAAATTGAGATAAATATAGTCGCTATATTCCTCTTTTGCAAACTCCTTTAGAATATAAGTCTTACCCACTTGCCGCGCACCTCTTACAATTAGGGGTTTGCGCCTATTTGAGCTTTTCCAGGAAATTAATTTGTTATAAAACTCTCTCTTCATATCTAAAGATATATCAAATTTTGTGAAAAACAGCAACAATTACATGTCGAAAACGTGATATTATCACGTTTTCGACATGTAATTACTGTCATTTATCACGCTTTTAACAACCAAAACCGTGGTCATCTCAGTTTTTGTAAATAGTTTGTTAAAAAGGACATGAGATCTCCAAGCCAAAATCTACAGTGAATATTTCAAAGAAAAGGTTCTATAGCTGTAACTTAGAGACGAAAATTCAAATCTAAGTTTGAAATGATTCAAAACTATTTCTAAAGTTAATCAAGCGGTTTTTGTGTATGTCTTGCTCTTTCTCTCCACAATATATTACAAATCCATGCGATGACCGCTCTCCCGTAATTTTCTGAAAAAAGTTCAGGTTTTTGACAAACTCCTGATTGAAGGTTTTCGCGGCTTTGATCTCAATCGGAACAAGCTCATGGCCTCTTTGAAAAATGACATCCACTTCATTTCCATGTGTATCTCTATAAAAATAGAGCTGAGGCTCTAATCCCATGTTAGAGCGAAATTTAAAAAGTTCCATTACAACTAGATTTTCTACAATGTGACCTCTTAATGGATCCCTTGCTATTTGCTTTGCATTTTCAATACCAAGCAGATAGCAAAGCAAACCAACATCTGTAAAATATAACTTTGCAGTCTTAACTACTCTTTTGCCAAAATTCTCAAAGTAAGGTTGTAACAAAACCACTAAAAAAGAGGCTTGTAGTACAGAAATCCACTCTCCAATTGTGTTAGTCGACACGCCAACTTCATTTGCCAAGCTACTCATATTTAATAGCTGTCCGACGCGCCCTGCGCAAAGCTTTATGAAACGTTGAAATAGATGCAAATTTTTGATGTTGATTAAGCTTCTAACATCTCTTTCAAGATAGGTTTTTACATATGCGCGATACACTTTAAAAGGATCTAAGTTCTCACTATGAATACGCGGATAAAATCCTTTAAGTAAGTATTCATCTATACTCAAGTTAATTCCAGCATTGCGAAGTTCCCCAATTGTCATAGGTAGCATAGAAAGTAAGTCCGTTCTTCCTGCTAGCGACTGCGAAATAGCCTCATGTAACTCAATCTGGTGGCTGCCAGTTAATATGAATTGGCCCATCTGCTTATTTTCATCCACAATTACTTGAATATAAGACAAAAGAGACGGAGCGCGCTGCACTTCATCAAGAATAACGCCTTCTGGATACTGCTCTAAAAAGGCTCTTGGATCAGCTAATGCAAGCTCCCGTACATCCATATCCTCTAGATTTACATATGGTTTTTTAGGAAAAGCTATCCTTGTGAGAGTTGTTTTTCCAGCTTGTCTTGGGCCTGTGACCGTTACGACAGGAAAGTTTTTTGCTGAAGTCAATAACTCTTTTTGAATGTCTCTTTTAAACATATGACCATTTTGTGCTAATTTGCAGTTCAACTTCAAATTAGCACAAAATATATTATTTCTGCATCTAATTCTAAGGACAGCACCCTAAAATGTTGATTTTATGGTTATTACAAATCTTCATCTAGCTTTTGCATGATGTAGAGAAGCTCATCTCTACTGAGAGTTTTAACTTGATCCTTATCATCATAGCCAATGACATTTTCGAGAAGATAGGCTTTCTTCTCTATGAGGGAATGGATCTTTTCTTCGATGGTGTGTTTTGTAACAAGTTTAAATACTTGTACTCCTCTATTTTGACCAATACGGTGCACTCGATCTGTAGCTTGATTTTCTTTAGCAGGGTTCCACCATCTGTCATAATGGATTACAACAGATGCTGAGACAAGATCAACTCCAACTCCTACGGCTTTTAATGATGCAACAAAGACTTCGCATTTCGGGTCGTTTTTAAATTTGTCGAGCATTTCTTTCCTGTTTTTGGTAGATCCTCGTATAGTGGCATACTCGATGTTACTTTCTTTTAGGTAGTTGATGATGATATCCATCATATCTAAGTACTGGGTAAAGACAACTACCTTTTGATTACTTTCTCGAGCTTCTTGCAAAATCTCCTTAAAAAGCTCCCACTTTCCACTCTTATATTTGTTTAAGTGAGTAAAATCTTTGTTAACAAGACATGGATGATTACAGATACGCTTTAACGTGTTTAGAAGTGAGAATATATGAAGATAGGGGACTTTTTCGCCCTCTGTTTGCAATGCATGTAAAAAGCTTTCTCGTTGCTGCTCTACGGCTTCTGTATAAAGAGATCGTTGCTGCGATGATAGGTCGCATAGAGAAATTTTCTCCACTTTTTCAGGAAGATCTTGGAGTACTTCTGTTTTTTTTCTGCGAAGTAAAAATGGATTGGTAAGATTAGAGAGAAGCCTTCGAGCTTCCATATCTTGAAACTTCTCAATAGGGATTACAAAATTTTCTCGATACGCAGCCTTGGAAGGAAAATACCCAGGTATAATAATATCAAATAGAGATTTAAGCTCGATCAAGTAATTTTCAATCGGTGTACCGGTAAGTCCAAGTTTCATCCTAGCTTGAAGTACCTGCAAGCTTTTGTGCGTTTGCGAAGATGCATTTTTAGCAATTTGGATTTCATCAAAAATGGCTAACTCAAACTTAATTTTTGAAAGAGCCTCTTTTTCATTACGAAGCGTTCCATATGAAGTAAGCAGTACATCATAGCTCTTATTAAAAGAGCTAAGAGACCTTTTGGTCCCATAAAAAACGAGTACACGAAGAGATGGGATAAATTTTGAGATGAGTTCTTCCCAGTGATAGATTACAGAAGTTGGACATAGAATAAAGATTTTTTTTCTAGCTTTAAAGACTGCAGCCATAAGGCCCATCGCTTGGTGAGTCTTACCAAGACCCATCTCATCGCAAAGAAGTCCAGATAGTGAAAAACTATGCAGAAAATATAGCCAATCTACACCTGTTTTTTGATAGGGACGAAAGGTTCCTTTATATTTAGAGGTATTTACCACTTGATTTGTTTGCAGGGTCGTAATTTGCAAAAAGAGTTGCTTTGTTTCTTCATCTGCTTCAGGCGGTGGTTCTTTAATAGTCTCAAGGGCGGATAAACGAATCCAATCTAAAATAGAAAGGCGAATTTTATTCTCTCCTACAAACGAGTCTTTTTCAAGGTGATGAAGCCACTGAAATCTTGGATCCTTGAATCGAATTAATCCTGCATTGGTAAGCAAATAGGACTTTTCTTTAGACATTCCACCTTTAAAAAAGGAAATAGGACAGTGACCAAATTCACTTTCGAGAGTTAAGTCAAATAAAAAATCGGGCGATTCTGGATCTTTTTCTATCTGGTTTACGCGTAAGAGAAGTTCTTCTGGGAGTTGAAGCGTTTCATCACAGTCTAAAATAAAGTTGGAAAGTCTTGGAAGCTCATAGTTAATAAAGTATGCTTCCTGATCTTCAAAAATCTCTGTTTTTTTCTGATATTTATCAGGAAGAACCCACTTATCTGGAATTTTAGAAAAACCCTCTCCCTTTACAAAAGCGTAGTCACCAAAAAAAAGAACCTTTTTTTGGGCATATTGTTTTTTAAGTAAATATTTTGGAGATACAGAAATAACATTTTCTTGATCAACACGAACCTCGAGTCCTGATTTACTAACGGGTGTACCAGGTGAGAAAAACCCATCGACATTTTCTAGCTCTTCAGCGTGGAGTTTAATGAAATATGGCACCTCATCAAAACTCACTTTACGAGGGGAAATAATCGATGATAGTTTGGCAAGTTTTTTGGGATAAAACCCTTTATCTTTGATATATAATACAGATCCAAAATCGATAAATTCTCCTAATGATTCAAATACCTCTGAGATGCTTTGAAAGGATAAATTGCCCTTGCTATCGATATCGAATGTAAGCTCTGATTCAATATTTGCTAAGTGAATCTGGAACCCATCGATTTGATTTAGCCATAATTTATGCGTTTCAATAAATTCGGGAACTTTTTCTTTTTCTATTTTCGTAATATTTGATTCAAAAAGAAGATTTTGTAATTTAAAAAACCCTCTATTTGGAACATATCCCCAAGATCCAAAAATAGCGCTTCCAGTCTTTTCTAAATCCCCTTTTTCATCAATATAGGCATGAATATGCAAACTTCCTTTTTTGTCGAAAAAAAGCTCATATGAGACCTCTTTTGCCTCTCGCTCAATCGGTGTATTTTTTAACAAAGTTTCTAAAAGAGACAGGTGGCGATCGAGCATAATCGCAATTTCTCTTGTTGGAATAGTATCTTTTTTTAGAAGAGGATCAATTTTTTGAGGATAAAATCCTATACCAGGATCGTACATCCAATTTTGTAATTTAATCAGATTGTTGTTTGAATTTTGCAAATCACTTCTTGTTTTCCTATTGAGAAGAAATTCTTGTTTTTTTTCGTCGTAGGAAATCGAATTGATTTCAAAATTGTGGTACTGAAGCACCTGAAGTTTGGAGTCTACGGTTGCAAGTGATGGAATTACATCTGGCCAATTGACTTTAGTAAGGTAAAAGTAGAGAGATACGTCTTGAAAATCAATCTTAATTCCACTTGGCAGATCATTTTTTTCCTGCATAAATTCAATCTTGTATGCAAGTTTATCTTCTTGCTTCAACATGATATATTTCGCTAAGTCCGACCAAAAAGACAACTCAAACTGAAGCTGGTAACTTGGAGTTCCCCTTTTCCAAAGTTCCATCTCCTCCTTGGGAAGATTTGAAAATTTTAGCGATGTTTCTTCGGTTTCAAGCACTCTGTTTTGAATGAGTTCTCGAATAGCTTTTGCAGAAGGCTCTGTCTTTGTGTGAATCGAAAAAAGCTCTTTTTTTGAGGATGACATTGTCACAAATGTATTTGGATCCTTTTCAATAACTGCATTTGTTTCAAAACCATGTCTTTTAGCTGCAATTTGAAAAAGCTGATTCCAAAGTGACATTTGAAATCGTAAATGCAACGGTTTTTTTGACCCTCGATAAATTTGAAGTTTGGCAGCGTACAAGTGAGCGCAAGAAGAGGTAGATTCAATTTTGTCACATGTACAAAAGTAATCAACTAAACTTTCATCTTCTCTTAATTGCAAAAAAGGCCAGTAGGGCTCGTTATCAATAACCTCTACTTGATAGGTGCCCTCTGAGAAAAAAACGTCTTTAACGCATTTTTCTCTATAGAGGGCGCCCCCTTTTTCTATATCGTCTTGATCGAAGGAGATTCCTTCCATAAAAGCTTAAGCCCACATATATTTTTTCTATAAAATTCGCATCTTATGGAGATTGCAATACTTTTTATAGGAAAAATTATAGAAGAGTTTCTGCTGGATGATATTCATACCCCAAATCTGTTGCAACATGTTTATTAGTTATATGGCCATGGTAAACATTAAGCCCCGGCAAAAGCCATGGATTACCAAGCAATGCTTTTTTATACCCAAGGTTTGCAATTTCAATTGCATATGGCATGGTAGCATGAGTGAGGGCCTGCGTTGCTGTTCGAGCGCATGCACCTGGCATATTTGCTACGCAATAGTGAACAATGCCATCTAAAATATAGGTCGGATCAGAATGCGTTGTTGGTTTTGATGTCTCACAGCATCCGCCTTGATCAATTGCAATATCCACAATTACAGAACCTTTTTGCATCTTCTTTACCATTTGCTTTGTGACAAGTTTAGGCGCAAGCTTTCCTGGAATCAGAACTGCCCCAATTAATAGATCTGCATCTACGATTGCTTTTTCTAGAAGTTGCGGCGAAGAGTAAAGAGTACTTAACCTAGGCCCAAATAGGTCATCTAGCTCTCTTAGTCTTTGAAGGTTATTATCTAAGATTGTGACATTTGCCCCAAGGCCCATTGCCATTCTTGCAGAATTTGTACCGACAACTCCACCACCAAGAACCAAAACATTTGCAGGTCGAACGCCTGGTACGCCGCCAAGTAATACCCCTCTTCCACCATTTGCCATCTGAAGCGCTGTTGCACCGGCTTGCAGACCAACTCTTCCGGCAACCTCACTCATAGGAGTAAGTAATGGAAGTCTTCCTTCTTTATCAACAACAGTCTCATAGGCAATTGCTATGACTTTCTTCTTTAGAAGTGCCTCTGTTTGTTTTGGATCTGGAGCTAAGTGCAAATAACAAAATAGAATTTGATTTTCTTTGAGAAGTTCATATTCGGATGCTTGTGGCTCCTTAACTTTAATGATCATTTCACAGTCATAGACTTCAACTGCTGTTGGAACAATAAGGGCGCCCGCATCAATATACATCTGGTTGTTATAACCAATCTCAAATCCGAGACCGTCTTGCACCCAAACAGTATGTCCATTTTGAATAAGAGCTTTGACCATAGAAGGTGTTGCACCAACACGGTACTCATGATTTTTTATTTCTTTCGGAATTCCAATAAGCATTAGTTTACCCTACTTTTTCCATTGATTTGATTTCTATTGATCCAACAAAACTTATATATGCGTTTCCACACACAGTGAATTCATCACCAGCATTCTCACTTTGAGATATTTGCACTTTTTCCTTCGAGAGAAACACAACTGTTATTGGATCAACAACTTTTTTTAACTCCCTTGTAACAGCAGCGCATGCTAATGCACCTGTACCACAAGCATTTGTTTCATATTCACAACCTTTTTCAAAGGTACGAATCTCCATTTTAGAAGAGGAGAAGAGTTTAACAAAATTGACATTAACACCTGTAGGAGAAAAAATTTTTAAGTGTCTAATTCGGCTTGCTTCTTTCATTAACCCCTTGATATTTAAATCATTAACAAATATCACCAAGTGATCAACTCCAGTATTAATTTGATATGCTGTTATACTTTCTGAAAAAAGTCTTATACTATTTGAAATTATTTTGACTTTAGAAGCTTGTAATGAAATTAAAAACCGACTTTCTAGCATTGAGCATCTATGATCTTGGTATTTGGAGTGGATGGTTACATCCACCACATGTTGTTTTTTTTCTTGAATCCAACGCATGATACAAAATAGAGCATTTCCACACATATCCGCCTCATTTCCATCAGAGTTAAAGATCTGCATTGAAAAATCTGCATCAGAATTTTGTTTAACTAGTAAAACTCCGTCAGCTCCAACTCCCCTTTTGGGATGACATAGGTGTATAATCTGATCTGTTGAAAAACCATCGGGAATGGAAGAATTCTCCACCAAAATGAAATCATTTTGGTGAGCATGCAATTTAACAAATGGAATATGCATTGGTTATTTAGTCAAAGCCAATTTCTTTATAGGATGTCACAATCCCATCTAACAGACCAAAATCTTTGGCTTCATTAACACTCATCCAAGTATCACGATCAAGTGCTTTTTCAACAGTTGCAAAATCTTTGCCGGTTGACTTGCAGTAAAGCTCAATCAGAGAGTTTCTTGTCTTGATGATTTCTTTTGCTTGGATCTCTAAGTCCGTTGCTTGTCCCTGAATTACTCCATTAATGGATGGTTGGTGAATCATGATTCTAGAATTCGGAGTTGCAAAACGTCTGCCTTTTTCCGCTGATAAGCTTAAGATAGAACCCATCGATGCTGCAAGACCTGTAATTAGAGTCGTAACAGGTGATGTAACCATTTGGATTTGATCCCAAAGAGCAAATCCAGCGTCAACTGAACCACCTGGGGAGTTAATTACTAGAAGTATGGGTTTACCCGGATCCAAAAACTCCATATGCCAAAGTTTACGGACAGCCTCTTTGACAGTATCATCCATAACTGGAGAGGAAAAAAAGATTCTTCTTTTTTTAAGAAGCAACTCATCGAGTTTATCATCTATTTCTGATTTTTTCTTAGGGGCTTCTTTTTCATTTATTATAGTTGCCATTGTCTCTCCTGAGCTATCACTTTCCCTGAACCTAGCGTAGCAAAACGCTTTTTATCAAGGAGAATATTTGAGGTTTTTAAGTCATTCATTTTCAATTTGCAATTGTGGATATAAAGGAAATCCAGCCAGGATTTCTTTTATCTCTGCTTGCAGTTTTGCAACAATTTTGGAATCAATATCAAATTTAGCAAGACTCTTCTTGCCATTTACAACTTTTGGTTTAGCATTTTTTAAAAGCGTAATAATTAACTTTCCAATTTGTTTCATCTCAGCCTCTTTCATACCAAGTGTTGTAAGAGCTGGTGTTCCAACCCTTATTCCAGAGGTATACCATGGTCCATTCTGATCAAAGGGAACTGTATTTCTATTTACAGTAATAAAGGCCTCTCGAAGTAAAATTTCCGCTTGTCTACCTGTCAAACCAAAACTTTTTTGTACATCTAAAACCATTAAATGATTATCAGTGCCACCTGTAAAGAGTTTGACACCTTCATTTAAAAAAGTCTCACTTAAGGCTTTTGCGTTCAGAAGTATCTGCTTGGCGTAATCATGAAATGCTGGTTTGGAGGCTTCTTGAAAAGCAAGAAGTTTTGAACCTATCACATGGGGAAGTGGGCCGCCTATTACAAAAGGACACCCTTTGTCCACCCCTTCTTGAAACTCTTTTGTACACAAAACAAAACCGCCTCTTGGTCCTCGAAGAGTTTTATGTGTAGTAGATGTAATAATATCAGCGTAAGGCGCTGGATCATATTCTCCAGTAAATGCTTTTCCAGCTACAAGTCCCGCAAAATGAGCCATATCAACCATTAGAACCGCATTAACACTGTTTGCAATTTCTTTGAGTTTAGCAAAGTTTAACTTCCTTGGATAGGAAGAATACCCCGCAATCAGCAAAAGTGGTTTTTCTTGTTGGACTTGCTCTTGCAATACTTTGTAATCTAAAAGCTCTGTATTTCGATCCACATCATATGAAACAGATCGAAAGAGTTTAGATGAAATATTATGCCGATACCCATGAGTTAGGTGCCCACCAGAGTTTAGTGACATCCCCATCATCTTTTGATTTAAAAAAAGCTTGCGAAGAGACTCATATTCTTCTTCATTTAATTCATCTATTTTTTTCTTAGAAAGCCTTTCGATTTCAGGATTCTGCACCCTTGTTGCGAGCACAGCAAAAAAAGCAATCATGTTTGCATCCGCGCCAGAGTGAGGTTGCACATAGGCGTGATCTACACCAAAAATTTTTTTCAATTCATTTGCGGCTAAGGTTTCAATCGAATCCACATTTTCACACCCGGCGTAAAATCTATGATGCGGAAACCCTTCGGCGTACTTATCTGTAAGCAGATTTCCCATTGCAAGTTGCACACCAAGGGAACAAAAATTTTCCGATGCGATCATTTTCAAATAAGATCTTTGATCTCGGAGCTCTGAAAGGATTGCCTTTTGCAAATCTGGCGATTTTTGCCCGATATGATCCAAAGAGGCTAAATATGCGATTACATCAGAGCCTGCTTTATCAATATTTTTTTTTGATAAATACTGCTTTAATAAACTCATTTTTTACCTCAGGTTCATTAGAATTAGTAAAAGTAAATTTTGCCATAGAAAAGCATTTCCCTCAAGAGCAACAACTTGGAAAGGACTATACCTTTAGGTATTGTCCTCCAACTCCTAGTAGCTACGTGTCTTCATTTATAAAAAAATATTTTCTCCCCTACTTCCCTTTATGCTGCTGTCTTTACTAAACTTCTGATTAGTTCAAGGTTTCCTTCTCGTATTCGGCCAACTGCAATACTAAGCATTACACAAAGAGATAGGCCGCATCGAACTTTCATTTTTTCAATGCCTCTAATATTATGCTTTTCAAACCCATAGGATGTTTCAAATCTACTATTTACTCTTTCTATACTCGTTCTTTTGTCATAGAGCTTTTGCCATTTGTAACTT
>JAJFMH010000029.1 GCA_021772245.1 Chlamydiota bacterium
ATGACCACTTGCATCATAAACATCGGTAACTCCTGGTTGTTTTCCTTTTTCAGGTCCTTTGTTGTAATAGAAGCGGTGCGTTACTTCAAGTTTGCCATCTTTTCCTGAAGGTGATGAAATACTACTAACTAGGTTTCTCATGGGATCAGAGTATTCTTTGATCTTTAGGGACCTATCACCATTTTCATTTTCGCCTTGTTTATAGTAGGAAATATCTTGGTAATTACCTTCAGAAAATTCCCTGCGATAGACTTGGAAGTATTCTTCTCTATGATGCTCTGGGAAATTTAGAAATTCTCTTGGTTTATGGGAATGCAAAACCTCCTGCAGACAAAAGTCATAACCATATTTTTCCCCGTCGAAATCATAGTGGTTGATCCGTTTATAATTGTAATGGATAGTTTTTCCATCACTTGTTGTTACGATACAATTACGATTTTTGTTAGGTTTGCCCATGTATTCGATGCGAACAAAGGCATACATTTTGGTTTTGGCATAATTGGTTGTTTTGACAAAGACAAGCCTGTCTTTGTCATCATAGTCATAAAATACAAATGTCCGATTCGGTTTTTCTACAGATCGGAGCGTAAATATGTTTTCTTTGTTAGCTCTTCGATACAGCTTTTTTGTGCCATCACCAGTAATGAGTAGACATTCCTTTTCACTATTTTTGATGAAGATTCGATTGTTTTTAAGGTTTGTCTTTCCGCTGATTTCATAAGAAGAGGTATTGGTCATTCCTTTACCATGGATCTTTCGATCAACATGGAAAATCTTTTCGTTGTGAGTTTGTCTATAATGAAATAAAGCTCCACTTGGTTGTCTAACCTGTATCTTGATTCGTTGATCTTTGGCTGTTTTGGAAGGGAAGATCTTTTCTAAATGCGTTTCTGCAAAGATTTGCCAGCTACCCCCATCTCTTTCACAATTACCACTTAGGTATGTTCTGTGTATTGAGATAGGTTCAATGCCTTGCACCTGCGCATCAACAATAGATACAAAGTATTCACCGGAAATAGCGTTTACACAACCCGCAATGGATGTGGATGGCTCACCTTCAAAGGTAGCCATCACAAAGGGTGTACGAGCACTTGTAAACACTAAGGATTGGAAAAAAAGAAAAAGAATAAATAGCTTTCTAAACATATGCTAGCCCTCTTTTGAAGAGGGCTAGTTGTAAAGAAATAATTTGTTTATGAAAAGAAAAAACTTGAATTTGATCCCAACTAAATTATGTAGGTATGGATCTGGCGTACGAAATTGCTTTCAATTTTTTGATTTGATATTTCTGATGAAATCTCATTTCAGGAAGCTTATAGCAACTGAATCAATTAAATTTAAGATTATTATAAATTAAAGATGCAAAGATTTTTTGATAGAATTAAAGGCAAGTACATCTTGCAAGTTTTATCACAAATATTGATGATTGCACTTCTTAAATGGAGTCCACAATGCCAGAGATTTATATATCAGCCCCAACAAATATGCCTAGTTTGCCGCAAACCTGTGCATACTGTATAGATGATATAGAAGAAGTTGTACCTGGTGTGGTTAGACTGATTATTAATCCAGCGCTTACCGCAACCTGCAATCATGTGTTTCATAATGATTGCATTGCAATAGTGAGAGCTAACAGTGTGAATTGCCCTAACTGTCAAAGCGCCATCTATGATGTTGAAGATTTGACACAAGCAAGAGAAGATCTTGTCCAGAACAACAGTCAATCAGTTCAATATTTCCATTATGAAAGAAATGAATGTATTAGTTTAGATGAACTTTCATCAGCTGAAAAATATACATATGCTTCTCGGCAGTATGATTTATTAGGTTGCTTATGTAGAGATTTTATACTTTTATTAGAAGAGCTCGCCGAAAATTTCCAAAATGAGAGACATTCACTTTCTAGAAAACAACAGCTTTTTACTATGATCCGCGCTCATGTGGAACTTGCGAGGATTGATTTTGAGCATGCAAGAAACACTCTTTATTTTGGACTTACACCTACGCCAGAAAGTTATGAGAACTTTGATTTGGCATCGATCAATTCTCTTTTGGAGAAAACAGATCTTTTAGAAAATCTCCATAATCTGTTTCATGAAAACTCTGAAGATACAGAGGTGTTACAAATACGAGTGATTAGGCTATTGTTAGATAGTCCATTACAAGATTTAATATCGAATGATGATCTTCAAGATACCTCGATTCGTATACTTCCGCATTGCTTTGAAACTCCTATTGTAGATGCCTCTAGGGTATTCCCAACGAATTATTGGGAGGGGAGAGTAACTAGACTTTCCAGCTCTTCAGACAATAGAATGTTAGGAGGTTCTCTAGCATCTCTTTCAAGAAGTGCTGGTGTTAGCCTAGAGGGGAATAACGCTACAAGTAATAGATCAGAAGAGTCTTATGAGACGCAAGGAAGCTATGGATTCTTTTCCTATGTTTATTCTTTGTGGGAGAAAATTTGTTTCTTGTTTTTTTGGGAATAACATCTCTAATGAAACCTCATCTTAGGAAGTCGTATAATAACTGGATAAGTAATTAAATTAAAATTATTACAAGTTAAAAGATGCTTTAGTTGAATTACACTCAAATAGATCTTGAAAGTTTTATCACAAGTATTGATGATTGCACCTCTTAAATGGAGGCTACAATGCCAGAGATTTATATATCAGCCCCGACAAATATGCCTAGTTTGCCACAAATGTGTGCGATCTGTAGAGATGATATAGAAGAAGTTGCGCCCGGTGTGGTTAGACCAATTATTAATCGAGAGCTGACTGAAACTTGCAACCATGTGTTTCATGATTATTGTATAGAAGGTCTAAGAGCTCATAATGTGAATTGTCCCAACTGTCGAAGTCCTATCTATGATGTGGAAGATTTGACACACCCTAGAGAAGATCTTGTCCATAACTATAGGGAATCAGTCGATTATTTTCATTATGAAAAAGATGAAAGTATTATTCTAGATACAATTTCATTATCTGAAAAATATGCATATATTTCTAGAGAATATAATTTATTAGGTTTCTTATGTAGAGATTTTATACCAGTTTTAGAAAAACTTGCCATAAATTTCCAAAATGAAAGATATTTGATTTCTAGAAAAAAGCAGCTTTTTGCAATGATCCGCGCTCATGTGAAATTTGCAAGCATTGATTTTGGACACGCAAGAAACATTCTTTATCTTCGTATTAATCCTAGGCCAGGTATTTGCAACAATTCACGAATAGGATCTGTCAATTATCTTACAAAAAGAACAGATCTTCTAGAAAATCTCCACAATCTGTTTCGGGACAACTCTGAAGACACGATTGAGTTACAAACGCAAGTGATTGGATTGCTTTTAGAGCGACCACTTAGAGGTTTAATATCTAATAATGATCTTCAAGGTTCATCAAATCATATATTCCCGCAGTGTTTTGAAATTCCTATTGTAGATGTTTCTAGAGTGTTTCCATCAAATTATTGGGACGGGAGAGTATCTAGACTTTTCAGGTCTCCAGAA
The DNA here is from genome assembly GCA_021772245.1 of Chlamydiota bacterium. GTDB lineage: Bacteria > Chlamydiota > Chlamydiia > Chlamydiales > Simkaniaceae > JAJFMG01. Next base: position 3,512 of record JAJFMH010000029.1, read on the forward strand.
AATAGAATGTCAGGAGGCTTTCTGGATCCTCTTTTAAGATATGCTGGTGTTAGTTTTGGGAGGAATAACGCTACGAGTGATAGATTAGAAGAGTCTAATGAGACGCAAAGAAGTTATGGATTCTTTTCCTATGTTTATTCTTTGTGGGAGAGTTTATTGAGCAAAATTATTGCCATATTTGGATTTGGAGAAATTTAATTCAATATCCTATGTGAGGAGTAAACCAAATGTTGAATTATCTGACTTGAATGCTTCGTTACCTACAGAAAGAAGGGCCATATGAAAACATATGGCGCTTCTTACTCACAAATCTTTAGCTAGCATTAACTTGAGATTCATTTCCAAACGGGAATATCATCTGAGGAGGATTATTATTAAGAACTATAAATGATCTTTCATCACCATCCATATCATCAGGTGGAATGGAACTGTTTCCATCAAACATTGTTGATGCAACAGATAGGATCTCTTCCTCAGATGAGTCGAGAGTTGTATCTGTTACTGATACCCCATCGGGTATTGATTCTACTCCAAAATTATTATCTGCATCTTCTCTAGAAGGGTCTGAACTTTCAGAATCAGTATAGGATGAAGGAGGAACATCAGGGTTTATATAAGCTTGAGGGTTTGCTGTATCGTCTACTCTATTCATATAATATCTATAAACGTTCGGTCTACGTATATTTCCTAAAGAGTCGTGTCCTACAACATAACTTAAAGCATTTTCCATTGCTCTAGGATCCATGAGATAAAGACTTTCATTTAAAATAGTTTCTTCAGAGATTCCTAGCGCTCTTGCTGGAGCAGAAAATTCCATAAACTTTAAAATAAAGGTAGCATTTAGTAACTCTGAAGCATCCAACGCTTGTATAGCTGGCGTTAAATCTCGATATTTTTCTGTGTTTAAAGCGCAATTTTGAGCTAATGCCCTGAGAAAGAATTCTGATCTGTAAGGGTTATCATTATCTACACGGACTCTTTCAGAAAAAGCATCATAAAAAACTTCTTCACTTGTACGAAGATCGGTTTCATTGATGGGAAGCTCTGACTGGTATTCACCGCGGTGTCGCATATAACTTTCAACGGTATCAGCGATTGCACCTCTAAATGCAAAATGATCCAAAAGATACAATTTTTCTTCTAAAATCTCCTTCATCGTAAAGTCTCTTTCTCCAAACAATGGGAAAGTAGTTCTTCTCATAAAGTTATCCATGAAATCCCTTTTTAGGGATTCAGTGTTGAAGAATACTGTCGCATACTCTACTACATGATGATAAATCCGTTCATTCAGTAAAATTGTACCACAATAATTCGTATTAGTTAGATTGTCATAGAAATGATTTTGTCCGTAGTTAGTTTCTTGGCCCTTGTCTGGATCTGATGAAGCATGGTAGTAAAAAGTATGAAGGCGATCTGATGTGTCTTGAGAATCAATATTAGGTCCAATAGGAAGCATGCTTTCTAGTATAGCTATGTTAGTTCTTCCGGCTGTAAGTAGTTCAGGATTCGTGGAGTTTAGATCTGCGCTATAGTCAAAATCTTCGATGGCTCCTACGGGGTATCCTTTTGCTTTTAATATTGCAAAGAGAAACGCTCTTTCGTCTATGTAATATGTTTCGGTTGCAAGAAGGGTGTCCATGCGATCTTGTCTGAGAGTGCCTTCTTGATAAAAATAGGGATGGGTGCATGCTTCCTGAAAGCTCTCAATGAAAATTTGTGTTTGGGCTTCATTATGAAAAACCTGTGTAATATCTGCTTGCTTATCGGCATGTTTTTCTTTGACATGATGCAGTTGTATCGCATGACTAAATGCTTGAGGGCAATCTACAAAGCTCCCATGACCACCGATGGTTTCATAAATGCGAAGCAATTCAGCCTTTTTGTCTTTATTATATAAAAAATAAGATCTATTGAACTCTCTAAGAGCGTTCTCTTCAATGCCTTTCTGTGTTGAAGGTGTTCCAATGGCGCCTTCAGCTCTGTAGGTTCTTGTGGGTGAAGGTTGTTCATGAGTGCTTGGGTTATGCATGCTTGGTATTGCATTTCTTAATCCACTGACTGACATCGCTTACTCCTTTGTGAAGATTAAATAAAGGAGGTAGGCTAGGCCTTTTCTTTTTTCTTAACAACAATTATTTCTGCCCTTATAATTTTCGGATTTTTTTCAGAAATTAGAATGAAGTATAGGTAACTTGAGTTTTGAGACATTATGATTTAAGGATGTTTTTGAAAAAAATAAAAAGATATGAGTGATAAAAAAAAATTGAATAAATTTCTTTTGCTCACTAAAATCGTAGCAATTCTCGCTGGAATTTTGATTCTAATGACGTTGAGACAGAAGATAAATCTTTCGTTTCCCCCTCGGAAGTCAATTGAAGATGATGCTAAAAAAGGAGAATTTACAGATTAGTCTGCGAAAGAGAGTTTTTTATCTAACTCTGATTCAGCAATTTCTGCTTGAGCAGGAATTGCTGCTAAAATGGTAGTATTCAAACTGAATTTATTTTCAAACAACACATACTAAGTAATTTAACTTAGTATAAATAACCTCTTGAAGTATACCAAATATATTTGGTATACTTAAGATAAGGAAGAACGTAGTATATATGCCGATAAGTGGAAAAGAACTTACTAAGTTATTCAAGAAGCACGGTTATTCGGAAGTAAAAGGTGGTGGAAAAGGTTCTCATATAAAGCTTAGAAGAGGCCCTGTTGTAATTATTATACCAAATCACAGAGAATTAAAGATTGGTTTGGAGAAGGCTTTAATAAAAAAATTAAAAGAGAGTAAATAACATGCGTTATCATTTTAAGCTGCATAAGGAAAAAGAGGGGTTTTGGGCAGAGTGTATTGAGCTTGCTGGATGTGTTACACAAGGTAATACAAAGGAGGAGTTAAAAACGAATATGCAAGAAGCACTTAATCTTTATTTAGAAGAGCAGGAAGATTTTGATTTTTTAGCAGCTTTACCGAAAAAATCTATAAAACTTTCGTCTTCAATTGAAGAAGTCCCAGTAGATCCTCAAATTGCATTGGCTTTTTCAATCCGTTATCAAAGAATTAAACAAGGTTTATCTCAGAAGCAAGCTGCAGATAAACTAGGCATGAAGGGAATTTATAGTTACCAGAGGCTGGAAAGAAAGTGCAATCCAACTCTTGGACTATTGTCTAAATTAATGACTGTTTTTCCTAAACTTTCTCTAGATCGGATACTCCGTTAACATTGCATCCAAAGTCGGTTCTGTTTAAAAAAATTTCAATAAAGTGTTTTTTTGAATGCAGTAATAACTTCTACGCGTTTTCTGTCGTAATTGAGTAGCGATGGACATTTTAGATCAAAAACAGCCAATCCTGCTATAAGATGATCACTAATGGAGATCGATGAGTCTCTTTTGAATTCACGAGGATCGGAGATTTTAGAAAATTGTTGCTGTACTACCTTAATCAATCCAGGTGCACTTAGATGTTTTCTTAGAAAAGACGCCATATTTCAAGCTCCTAGGTAGGCAAAATTTCTAAGAAAGTTTACGAAAGAAAAATTTTATTTACCCCTAAAAAATCGTCAGCAGGAATTGCTGCTCTAATTTCAGATCGACACACTAAGATAGTTGTTTTTTATTTTACTTTTTATGTATATTACTTCCTAAGTTTAACTGATGATTAATTATATAAAGGAGTTTTATGGTTGTATCCATCTCAACTAGTAAAAGGGGGATTTATCAATTGCTTTTGAAGACAGCTCTGCAGCGGGTGGAAGACTTTTGACTTCAAATGCTATTCCAACATCTTTAGGAGAAGATATCCCTAACCCTGAGCTTTCTGGAGGGAATCAACCAGTCTATAGTGTTGCAGATTCCGGATTTTTGATTTGTGAACCTGTTGCTGATAGAATGAATAACGGCGAAAATATTCTAGATATTATTCCTGATGAAGTTTTAAATATTATAAAAAATCAACTTGACATTACATCATATATTTCTTTTTCAACAACTTGTAAAAAATCTTTAGCATATTACGAAAAAGATGTCCTCTTCACGCAAAGACGATTTAGTAAGGGAAATGAAGACACAAAACCTTACA
>JAJFMH010000030.1 GCA_021772245.1 Chlamydiota bacterium
CAACCCTGAATTTACTAAAAGCAGATAAAAAAACTAAGGTTGGAATAAAAAACAAAAGGTCAAAAGCAGGTTGGAATAAAGAATATATGCTCAATGTTTTACAAGGAAACTGTTAAGTAATTTCTTCATGCAATTTCCCTGAACAGAAATACAGTTTTTTCATATATTTATTTTGATAATGCTTCACTTCAAATTATCCAACGATATTGGAAAGCACATATAAAGAGTCTTGGTATAAATGCTGAAAAACTCAACCTACCTAGTGAGATCACTCTTATTATCGATGAAATCAACCAGTTTATCAAATCCAACTGCATCTAGTCTGAAACGAGCTTAGGCAATACAACCTATTGTTTGAAAATATAGTTAATTTTGGCGGAAATATGTTGACATACACTCGGATTTCTTGGAAAATCGAGTGCATGTCAACACATTTCCGAGGTGAGGCTATGGCACAGATTGAACGATCTCTTAAGGAAAAGCTAGATCGAGTGTTAGAGAGGGGGCGAAGTATTCTGTTGCTAGGTCCTCGTCAAACGGGCAAAACAACATTAATCAGTAGTTATTCCGCAGATCTTGAGATTACGCTGCTTTTTTCAAAAACTCGTAGGCAATATGAGTCAGATCCAGACCTTCTTATTAGGCAAGTCAAAGCATTGCATAGAAAAAATGGAGCTTTACCGCTCATTGTGATTGATGAAGTTCAGAAGGTACCTCCCTTAATGGATGGAGTGCAGTATCTTATTGATGAAAAATTGGGTCAGTTTATCTTAACTGGTTCTTCAGCGCGCAAGTTAAAACATGGAAGTCATGTGAACATGCTACCAGGAAGATTGATTCAAATGAGACTAGACCCTTTAACTGCAGATGAACTTGATAACTCTTTACCTGATATTGAAGACTTTTTGTTATATGGATCATTGCCTCAGATAAGACTGGAACAAAATAAGGCTATTCGAGAAGAAGAGTTAGAATCGTATGTAGACCTCTATTTGGAGGATGAAGTAAGAGCAGAAGCTTTAGTACGTGATATTGGTGCTTTTGAAAATTTTTTAAAGCTTGCTGCTATTGAATCAGGAAATATCGTTAACTTTGATAAGATTGCTCAAGATATAAGTATAGCAAGATCAACAGTAAGTTCTTACTATCAAATCTTAGAAGATTGTTTGATTACAGAAAGGGTTGATGCTTTTACAGAGAGTGTAACGCGAAAAAAACTGGTGAAGTCTCCAAAGTATTTATTTTTTGATTTAGGACTTAGAAGACTCGCTGCCCAAGAATTACCAGCGCTTCCCCAAAAATATTTAGGTTCCCTTTTTGAGCAATTTGTAGGCTTAGAACTTATCAAGTGGGCTCGATTGCAAGAAAGTAAAACCTTTGTTTATTTTTGGCGAGATGGAAGTGGACCCGAAGTAGATTTTGTCATTAAATCAAAGCATGGATTGATCCCTATCCAAGTAAAATGGACGGAAAATCCGTCTCCACGAGATGCAAAGCATCTGAATCTATTTTTAAAAGAATACGAAAGTGCAAAAAAGGGATTTGTAGTCTGCCGGGCAGATAAGCCTCAAATTCTCGGAGATGAAGTAGAAGCTATTTCATGGAAAAATCTTTGTCAAAAACTACAAAATTCTTTTGAATAGCATTTCATTTAATGCCTGAATTAATTTTATATAAATAAAAATAAATTATTTTTATTTATAATTAATTTGCGGACGCTATTTTTATAGCTGGAAAATTGCTACTAGAAGTATTATATGAGCATCGGGATTGAATAAGGTATGTATGAGTGCATCTGTTGATAAGTCACATTTTAGTTTTACAAAGACAAGGTTTGCAATTTTTGCATCGTCGCTCCTGAATGAACCTCTCTATTATGCAACAGGTCTTTTAGCGCTCATTTTAAGAAAACATCTGAATGCAAGTGTATTTCAGATTTCACTTCTTGTGATGTTAAAGCCTACTGTGTCTATTTTTTCTTTTTATTGGAGCTCTTTTATCCGAGGAAGGAAAAGCGTTCTTCGGAAGAACTTTGTGATTGCAAGTATTCTTGGAAGAGTTCCTTATTTGCTATTTCCTTTTGTAGACAATATTTGGTTTTTTCTTTTTTCAGGTGCGATTTACATGCTTTTCTATCGGGCAGCAAACCCGGCTTGGCTTGAGATGATGAAGCTCAATCTTGATTCAGGTTCTTATAAAAAATACTACTCACTATCGAGCGCCATTGGTTTTGCAGAAGGCGCTATACTAGCCATTCCCCATGAGCAGGAGTTTGTCGTTATAAAGGTAAAGTATAAGGGAGATCAAATATGCCATCAAATCAAAAGAAACTCATAGAATCGGAAAATAGGCTTGTTGTCTTCGAGGATAAGCAAATCCGTCGCGTTTTCCATAATGATGAATGGTATTTTTCGGTTATCGATATTATTGCTGTTTTGACGGAAAGTTCGAATCCTCGGCGATACTGGTCTGACCTTAAAATACAATTAACTGAAAATGAAGGGTTTGATCAACTGTACGAAAAAATCGTACAGTTGAAATTATTGGCTTCCGATGGAAAAATGCGAGAAACTGATACAGCCAATACAGAGGCAGTCTTTCGTATCATTCAATCCATCCCCTCACCTAAGGCAGAGTCTTTTAAAAGATGGCTTGCAAAAATAGGCTATGAAAGGGTCCAAGAGATCGAAGATCCAGAACTAGCAACTAAACGCACACGCGCTATTTACAAGGCAAAAGGATATAGCGATGAGTGGATTGAAAAGCGGATGCGCGGAATCGCCATTCGAGAGGAGCTCACTGACGAATGGGACAAGAGAGGAATTAAGATTCAGCGGGAGTATGCTATTTTGACAGCGGAAATTTCTAAAGCGACGTTTGGGATGACTCCATCAGAATATAAAAAGTATAAAGGGATAAAGCAAGAGAATCTTAGAGATCATATGACGGATCTTGAGTTGATTTTCTCGATGCTTGGGGAAGCGGCAACAAAGGAAATAGCCGTTAACCGCAATGCACAAGGTTTTACTGCAAATACAGTCGCTGCCAAGGTAGGTGGAAAAATTGCAGGAGATGCAAGAAGGGAGCTTGAAGAAGAAAGTGGCAAGCCGGTGATTTCCAAAGAGAACTATCGCGACAATCTAATTGCTGTTTCTCTTGAACCTGAGATTGGAGCAGCTGATGGAGAAAACGAATAATTCCTATTTCACTATAGGATTTTTGTTGTCCAAGAAGACAGAATATCTTCTCTCTTTCTGTAATATCAAGTCTTGTGTCCATTGAAATATCCTACACTTAATTAACTTTTTAATTAAGTGGTGTGATCATTTTTTGAAACCGAGAGATTAAATTTTTATTAAAAGTATGAAAGAAAAACAGCCCTCTCTTTTTTGAGAACCCTTGCTCCTTTTTGAATAAGCTTTGTGTAATCATCGACATGCTCAATTGCATTCTAGAAAGCAAATCACACCAAAGCCTTCCTTTTCAAAAGGAAGGCTGTAAGCATTTGCTTCCAGAAATGTAACAGATCTTGTAGTATCATACTTTTTTGGGAATATTTTGTTGGTGAGGAAGGAAACTTATGGCAGCAGATCTTATAAACAATAATTCGACTCTATATGAAATACCACCTGAGATAAGGACTATCATCGTTAGCTATTTGAAAGGACCTGACTACCATAGTATAGTGAACTCATGCATGAAGTTTCGGCAAGAAGAACGGATTGATTTAAAAGACGTACATCTACCACCTCTTCTAGAGCATTACAAAATTGAAGCAGTGGACTCACCCGAAGAAAATATCAGGAAAATTATCAAAAAAATGCTAGGTAGTACTGATCCAATGCCTATGAGTAGCTGTCTTCCTTTAAATGATTTATTTACAACAATAGAGGAAATTAAGTTAGGGAGAAATGCTTTGTATATTGCATATGATACCTTCGATACATTTGCGGACTTACCAGACCACCTAGAAAGTTTTATGAACAATGGAAATTTTGGTTAAATAATCAAGTCTCACCATACAGCTTGTGAACAGAACAGCTACATACTTTCATCCAAAAAATAATCATCAAATATTTTTTATAATCAAATAATTCCTAATTAATGTCCGATTTTATTTTATATAAATAAAAGTAAAATTTTTTTATTTATAGTTAGTTTAAAGATGCTATTTTTCATGGCTGGAAAATTGCATCTAACGGTATTATACACACATGAAAATAGAATAAGGTATATATGAGCGCATCAGTTGATAAGTCTCATTTTAGTTTTACGAAGACAAGGTTTGCAATTTTTGCGTCTTCACTTCTTAATGAACCTCTCTATTATGCAACAGGTCTTTTAGCGCTCATTTTAAGAAAACACCTGAATGCAAGTGTATTTCAGATTTCACTTCTTGTGATGCTAAAGCCCACTGTATCTATTTTCTCTTTTTATTGGAGCTCATTTATCCGAGGAAGGAAAAGCGTTCTTCGGAAGAATTTTGTAATAGCAAGTATTCTTGGAAGAGTTCCTTATTTGTTATTCCCTTTTGTTGACAACATTTGGTTTTTTCTTTTTTCAGGTGCGATTTACATGCTTTTCTATCGGGCAGCAAATCCAGCTTGGCTTGAGATGATGAAGCTCAATCTTGATTCAGGTTCATACAAAAAATACTACTCGCTTTCCAGCGCCATTGGCTTTGCAGAGGGAGCCATTCTTGCCATTTCTTGTGGATGGATACTCGATTATAACTCTGATCATTGGAAACTTCTTTTTTGTGTGAGCGCAATAGTTGGACTTATCGGAACATTTGTGCAAGCTAGAATTCCAGTCCTTGGTGAGGAAGAAGATACTTCACCTAAAATATCAATTAAGGAAAGCATCACAAAACCTTGGGTTGATGGATATAATCTGATTCGAAAACGCCCAGATTTTGCCAAGTTTCAATGGGGGTTTATGCTAGGGGGGGCAGGTCTGATGCTTTTTCAGCCAGCGCTTCCCATTTTCTTTGCAGATGTTCTTAAGATTTCCTATATTGATTTCTCGATTGGGATCATTATTTGTAGAGGACTTGGATCAAGTATAGCATCGCCTCTTTGGGGCAGATGGATGCATGAGCTGTCTGTTTCTAAACAGATGACGCTTATGCTAGTGCTTTTTGCATTATTTCCACTTGTACTTTACTTTTCAGTGTTCAATTTGTTCTGGTTCTATTTTGCTTATTTCATTTATGGAGTAGCTACATCGGGTAGCCACGTAGTTTGGAATTTATCAGGGCCGCTATTTTCAGATAAGAAAGATAGTTCGATGTATAGCGGCGTAAATGTAATTATGGTTGGGCTTCGTGGATGTGTGATTCCTCCCATTGGTGGCATATTATGCGTGATTTTAGGCCCTGTATTCTTACTTATAATGGGATCAAGTATTTGCCTTTTTGCAGGATCCCAAATGCTTTTTAAAGGAAGAAAAAAACTAAGAGCTACCATTCCATAAAAAAACTTTTGCAAGTTAAGATTTCCCGGTATATACAAAACCTTTTATAGGATTTAGAAAAGGGCTGGGTTTGGATATTTCGAAAATATTGCAAAAAGGATTCATCGGAGCAATCTTACTTTCTGCATTTTCGTTTGCAGATGCGATTGATGATAAATATGACGAGCTCGATAAAGATCTTTTGGGTTTAAAAGATTATAGTTCTAACTATATTGTTCGCTCAGATGCAATTCCAGACTCTTTAGAAGACACCAATGATACGTACTTAGAGGGGTATATCCAAGCTCTGATTAATGCTCATTATTATGAGTTTGATATCTTTGTAATGGTGCAAGAGCGTAAAGTGTATCTGTACAACCTTCCATCAAACAAACTTTTTGCTAAAAGTATTGTATCTTTTGTAGAGGATGTAAAAGGCGTTGATTCAGTGGAGGTGATTTCTGAGCTTACTCCAAGTGAAATGGAGGAGTATAAAAGAAGAGACAAAGAAGAGAAAGTTGGAGGCATTTGGTTTCCACAATCAACGGTTCTTTTCCAACCACTCGTTGCAGATCCAAGAGAAACCAATTATTCAGCAGAATATCGTTATGGAGATAGAGTAATTGGAAAACAAGTCGTTGCTGTATCACTTGGAGATTGTTTTCCAATTTTTAGATGGAAACATGTTCTTCCCTGGAAAGGGGATATGCAAGTTGGAATTCAAGCGGGTATTTGGTCGCTGTTTTGTATGGGAAGAGAAGAGTGCAATGGCGAAATCGCGCAACTTGTGAACACCGATTATTTTGTAGGAATTCCAGTTGACTATGCATCTGGTAAATGGGCATTTCGTTTTAGAGTTTATCATATCTCTTCTCACCTAGGAGATGAGTATCTAGTAGATAATCCAGATGTAAAACGTGTTAACCCAAGTTTTGAAGCGTTTGATGTGACAACGTCATGCCAGATTACACCAGGTATTAGGCTATATTTTGGTCCAGGTGTTGTGTTCCATAGTGATCATAGTTACTACATCAATCCACTATACGTCCAATATGGAGCCGAGCTCCGAATGTTTGGGCATAAGAATCATTATCATGGACTTTTTGGAACGCCCTTTTTGGCAATCAATTTTCGTAATTGGCAAGCCGTTCACTGGAGACTCGATGGTTCTGGTATGATTGGATACGAGTGGAGTAAACTCCAGGGTATAGGTCGAAAGATGCGTCTTTTCTTAGAGTATCATAATGGATACTCTGAAGGGCAATTCTTCAAAGAGACAACTTCTTGGGGAAGCGCTGGATTTTCTTGGGGATTTTAAATCTGATAGTTTGAAGAAAGTGACATTGTAAACACTTTTTTTATTTAACAAAAAATCTAAATTTATTGCTTTTCTTAAAAAATTGAACTAACTTCCAATTTTTTATGCATACGTTTCAATAAAATATGAAATTATTCTATTTGTGTAAGAAATGTGCTTGATGTTATACTTAGACTTCTTAATTAAGGAGTGTTATGAGCGTAGGCTCTACTCAAACAGGCTGCAGTTTAGACCCTACAGAATTCTTTCCTATAGAGCTTTCTACATTCATATTTGGATTTTTATCACCTGATGAACTTGTAGCAGCATCAAAAGTGAGTAAAGTATGGAATAAGTTAGCAAATGATCCGCTAATTTGGTTTAGACTTCTCCCCAAATCTCTCATAGATACGTTGAAATCTCGGCCTATTATCAAAGAAGATATTATAAGAAACTATCAAGATTTAAATAAGATTGAGCCTGAGATTCCACTATTTATTATTAATGAGCTATTCGGAGGAAGTAAAAATTTTAGGGATATTTCAAGGCCGTTTTTTCTTGAGAAAGATTGTGACGATAAGGTGTCCTCTATAGAAGATACCGACCTTGAATCAAGATTAGTTCCCTGTAATATTCCGGTAGTAGCGGGAATAGATAGTAAAAACTGTACTTTCATTCAGTTAAATTTAGTTGCTAAAACGAGTGAAGATATTAATTCAGAGCAAACTTACAGAATGAGATTGTGGATGAGTAGCAGAACAGATGGTATCAAATGTGTTTGGCGCTTCAACAATAAACTTGGTAAAATAGATGATATCCAATCATCCATCGTTTTAGAGTTCCCTGGAAATACGGAAGAAGCATTTAATAATTCTATTTTGGGGTTTATCAGTGAACTACTTGAGGGTAAGGAGGTCAATCCCTCTGAATATGATGTTTTTGATTCTCCTGAGGTCAGATGTTTATCGCTGTTCCAGGTCTAAAGTGCACAAGATAGTAAACGTAGTTTTAACCGCGAAGTACACTAAAGATTAAAATAAAAAAATGCTCAGAGATTCCTAAATCACCCGTAATAAAACCCTTGAATCTACTTTTTTAGTGGCTGGTACTTCTATTGGTGCAGGTATGCTAGAGATTCCAACAAAGAAACAACCTCTTGGGGAAATACTGGATTTTCTGGGGATTTTAGGCTAACAAATATACTATGCGGCTGCTGTTATTCGGTTGTTGCAAGTTCTTGGTTCATTCCTTGATCATGTTTGAAGCCATTCATAATTTTATGTATGTCACTAGAATCTTTAATTTTGTGCTTATAGGGATGAAGTAGAAATTCCTTTATCCAGTTTGCTCCCTCTTCGATATTTTCCACAATCTGATCACTCAGTGAGTGAACAAATGGATGGATAAATGCAGGAATATTCTCACCAGAAACTGCTATTGCGTCCTTATTATAGTGAGTGTTTTTAGGCGACCAGGTGATAACAGGTATTCCATTCGTTTTTGCCCACATGATTTCTGCGCCAACTCCTAAACCGCAGCGGCTGCGTGCATCTACAAACACAATATCACTAGAAGAAACATAGTAGATGTCTCTTCCAAAGACACTCTCTTGTTTTGTAAGATCGCAGTCCTTGAAGATGGGATTCAAAAGCTTGAGATCAAAATTTTGTAAATGCTGCTTGAGTTCATCCATCAGTTCTATCGTCCAGTGGGTAGACTTACAAGGGGCCTGACCATTTTTTGGAATTTTGCCAGCAAGATAGATTATAGTTTTTCCATTATTTTCGTTCTTTGTAAGCGAGGGTAAAATTACATCATCTTCCATAGAGATTAGGCCTTTAGGTAAGAGATAAAATAAACTGAAAAGTGATACAAAAAAAATGCATAATTTTGTCTCAAAATTTGTTTTTGAAGCATGCAAATGCTTTCTGGTCGAAATTTATCTGAAGAAGTGTTTTCAATCCATTCATTTTAGCTCAACGGTTTCTTGATCCAGAGTCTCTGTTTACCGAAAAGAGATTGCAGTTTAAACTCACTAGGTAACAGAAAGCTATGGATTAGGAGTTTTGTTTTGTTAAGAGATGAGTATTTTGAATCACTTGAAGAAACCGAGGTAACAGAGCTCGATCTTTCTATAGATACTGAATTTTACAACAAAGATATTTCTCTTTTAGCAAAGAAATATCCCAAAGTAGATGATATAACAATTGGGCTAGGATTTGATTTAGAAAACTTAAGTGAGCTGAGTGTTTTTTCATCTCTAATCTCGCTCAACATCTCTATTCCAATAGAAAATGTTTCGAAAGTACTATCTGTAATTTCTACCTTTCCTAAGCTGCAAAAACTGTTTTTTGATGAGCTTTGTATAGAAAAAGAAGATCATTTTTTTGCAAAAATTGCAGAGTTTAAAAACCTTACAGAGCTTGGAATATATGATTGCACTTTGATGGAAGATTATGATCTTTTAGGAATTACAAAACTCTCGCAGCTTACAAGCTTGAGTCTAGAGAATGGTTCTTTGATTACAGATCAAGGCATTAAGTATCTCAATAAACTTAACAATCTTGAAAAGCTAGAGTTTCGTAAATTGGTAAATGTGAAAGGAGAAAGTCTTGATAGTTTTATCTCCCTTAGCAAATTGCGAGTTCTCACTTTTAGTGATATGGGTATTTCAGATCACTCACTTAGTCATTTAAAAAATTGGAATGGAAGAGAGCTATTTCTATTTGATTGTAATAGTATTACGGATAAAGGAATAGAGAGTCTGTATCTTCTCAAAGAGCTGGAATTTTTTCATTTTTCTAGTAAAAATATCAAAAACAAAAAGCTTTCTCATCTACTTAATTTTCCAAAGCTCAAGGCATTAGATGTTAGCTACACAGATTTGAGTACAGAAGAGCTATTATTAATCGAAGAAAAGCTACCTCTTTTAGAAAGTTTGAGTGTAAGGTGTTGTGAGTTAGAAACGCAAGAAGGCTTAGAAACTCTTTTGATAAAACTTCCTCATTTAAAAACATTAGATATATCTTACTGCAGCACATTTCGCGATAGCTCTTTTAGAAATTTCTCTAAGCTATCACTTGAAAAATTGGGTATGACTGGTCTTAAAGAAATTACTGAAAAGGCTTTAGAGGAAGTTTTGAAGATAAAGACACTGCAAATTTTATTTCTTGATCATTGCCCTAAAATTTCAAAAGAGTTTATTGAAAATCTGAAAAAAGAACATCCTAGGCTGATACCTTAAAGCCTTCTTTGTTGAGTGGGAAAATATACGCAGATTCACTACTGAGCAAAAATTAATCAAAACGCCGTTTCAAATCTGAAATGCACTTCAAGGTTGAAAGGGCGGGATTTATAGAGTATGGTCATAAATAAAGGATTTTGCACGAAAATTTTAGGAGATATTGATCTTGAAGGGATGGTTATCCTTGTCTATTACGATGACCAGGTAATTGCTGAGATCAATTATGAAAAAGGCATAGACAATATGGAAATTGAAGTTCTCTCTTCTCAAGAAGGATTTTCCAAACGAATTTTCTCTCTAGATGGTTTTTTCAAAATATTAGAAGAAGCAAAACAGTTAGCAATAAAGTGCGCTAAGGAAGATGAAAAAAGAACAAAGGAGTAGAGTGGCCTATGAGGGAGTCTGTACACTGACTTCATTGTCCTCCCAGACACAATTAAATGTGTAATTTTTATTTTAAAAATTACAAACATTCAAAAATGAGTTATATCGGGAAAACCTTTGAATAAATAATCATCGCAAAATTATCTTTTGGTTTTGTATGCTTTTAGGGTTGTTAAAATAAAAAGATAATATTTGGAGTAATCTCGCATGAAAATCACCCGTAATAAAACCCTTGGATCTACTTTTTTAGTAGCTGGAACTTCTATTGGTGCTGGTATGCTAGCTCTTCCTATCTCTACTGGTAGCTGTGGTTTTTACTACTCAGCAGCTCTTTTTATTGGGTGTTTTCTATTCATGTTGGCAAGTGTATTTTTGCTTTTAGAGGTGAATCTATGGTCCCACAAGATTAGTGCTAATTTGATCACACTTGCTAAAGAGAGGCTAGGAATTGTTGGGCAAGTAGTTGCATGGACAGCATTTTTATTACTTTTGTACGCTGTTTCATCTGCATATTTATCTGGAGGAGGGTCTTTGCTTGCAGAAGTATTTAGCGCAGGCCTTGGTATGCAGATACCAACAAGTTTCGGTGTACTTCTTTTTATGGTCATATTTGGTTTTTTAGTCGTTTTTGGAACAAAGACAGTAGATGTTATCAATCGGATTCTCATTGTTGGCTTAATCGTAGCCTTCTTTCTACTACTTATTTTTACAACCCCACATATTCAAGCATCGAACTTAAAAGGAGGGAATCCAGTTTACCTGATGGCTGCAGTGCCTATTATAATTTTATCATTCACATCGCATCTCATTGTGCCAAGTCTTCGAACTTATCTAGTGGGTGATATTGGTAAATTAAAAAAGGCTCTTTTTTTTGGTAGTTTGATACCTCTTATTTGTTATTTAGTGTGGGAAGTCATTATTCTAGGGATATTGCCAACATCTGGCCCAAACAGCTTAGACGTAATTGCAAAACACCCTCACGCGGTATCAAGCTTAACACACGCACTAAATCTTATTTTACAAAAGCCTATGATAGCGCTATTATTTGGTTTATTTTCCTTTTTCGCTTTGGTAACGTCCTTTTTTGGTGTAACGCTTAGTTTGTATGATTTCTTATCTGATGGAATGCATATTAAGAAAACGCCACTAGGAAAGTGTCTTTTACTTTTGATTATGTTCTTGCCACCCGTGCTTTTTGCATTGTTTTTTGAAACGGCTTTTGTCTTGGCAATTGGTTACGCTGGTGTATTTGTAGCTGTATTGTATGGGCTGATGCCATCGATCATGGTGTGGAAAGGGCGATATATTGAGAAATTAGAAGAGAAATTTACAGTTCCCTTTGGGAAGCCTTTGCTTGTTGTTATCTTTATAGGATCGCTCGCTGTTATCTTTTTCCAAATAGCTGCTACGAATCACTTGCTTCCAACTCCATAGCTTCATGCAAGTCAAATGAGAAAAAGCCCTGTTTATAGACGGGGCCATTTTTACCTATTGGAAGTTCGCTTGCAAAAAACTTGCGATAGATAGTAAGAGCTTGCTTTGCATTTTCTACGCAGTAGAAACAATTGCTTACCCATTCAGAGCCTTCGATTGTTCCACTTGTAAGGTTACACATAAAACGACTTGTTATTTTTTCTCTCCAGTAAGATACAGGACCCAAGAGAAGAGTTGGGGTTGGCTTTGCCATTCCAACTTTTCTACGCAGTTCTTCTAAAGTATATTCAAAGTCAGTCCCAAAGCCGCCGACTAAAAAGATTGGCAGGTCTAGATGAAACTCAGCTTGACGCTCAATGAGTCGATCTCTTCGATATGTCATTTTAGCATCGATGTAAGGATTTTGTTTTTGCTCATTGATGACTTCATTTGATCCGCTTTTAAAGTCTACAATATTTGCGCAGGATAAAATTCCAAGTGATTTGGCAACTTTATTGCCAATGCTCATAACACCAGGTCCTCCGCCAGTAATTAGAGCTAGTGGTTTTTTAGGATTAAAAAGGGGGTGAGTGAGCTCTGATTGGATTTGCAAAAGCCCTGATAAGATATCTGTTAGTGTTTTTTCAAAGTTTCCCTCCAGAAGGTTGGATCCATAGACACCAATCGCTGTTGATTTTCGGAAGGTATCAATCTTATCAAGGGGGACAAACATCCCCGTATCTTTTTCAGGTTTCGGAATATATTGCAGCACTTGCTTGGACGCCTTATCTACCCAAAAAATAGGAATTCCAAATTTTGGTAAGTCTTGCAAAAGAGATCTGTCTTCATGAGAGAAAAATTCATCGTAAGATCTGGATGGATTTTCGAAGTAGATACTCTTAATACATCTTTGAATGAGCTTACTCAGTAACATCCGTTTAATAAGAGGTGATGGAAAAAAGCGAGTAAGTAAAATTCCCTGTGAGGTTATTTCTCCTTTTTCTATCGCTTCTAAAAAAGGATAGGAAGGTTGTTGCTCAATGTATTTTTCAACAACGATTGCTTGTTTAATGGGGTCAATAAGACCTGGAAATTCAAGAGGGGGAGATTCTTGCTTAATCCAATCAAAATGCTGGAGATTTTTGAGTTGCTCTCCTTTGACAACAAAGGTTGCGCATTTGACATTTTTGGGCTCGGGCGCTGTTTCCATAGCTTTAAATAAGTATTTAGGATCTTCAATACAATTTTGAAGTTGATCTCTATCGGAGAAAAATACGTGCTCGCGATAAGGTTCCAGTGTATAGAACTCAAGGGGGATTTCTTTGATCTCTTCAGTAGATGTTCCATAGAGCTCATAGACATCACCAGATGCTTTTGTATCTGGTTGCAGAATAGATGCCGATGTATGAAAATAGCCATTGGGTAGAAGATCATCAACTACTTTTCCAAATACAGTACGAACATGTAGGGGCAAAGTCTTTACAAGAAGAATACGGCCATCTGTTAGCACTCGTTTTTTGTCATTTTGAAAAGTTTGATTGAGCTTTAGAAGGGATCTTGTTTTTAAGTGGGGTTGAGAAAGTGATTTTCCAAGTGTCGGCAAAAAACCCTCAATTTCTTTTTCATATTCTATGACACCATTTTTTAGTGCGAGATATGCAATGGTTCTTCCATCGATTTTTTCAAGTTTCAGATCTTCGCTTCCATGCGCGCCGCCAAGAGTGAGTAGAGGAGATCCATCTCTATCAGATCTTCCAAACATTCTTGATAGATACTCCGGATCTCGAACTCTTCTAGTTTTAGCGCATGCAAAGAGCTTCCCAATATATGAGCCCTCTTCTAGATATTGCATGCAAGTTTTACCAATTGGATCTAAAGAAGTAATTTCTACTTCGACTTCAGCAGCTTTAAGTTTAGAAGAAATGTCATACTTGATTCCAGCGCAGTTGATGCCAAGTTGCGCGAGTGTACTTTTCATATTGAAAAAGACATCTTCTTTTTCAATTGAAAACCCTACAAAAGAGCTAGGGATATTATCGATTTTTACAAGTGCTACAATATTTTTATCAGTTCTAGATAGAATTTTAGCAATGTATCCATCCGGTGATGTTAAATCATAATAAAAGGGTAGAAAAGTACTTTGCATAGAAAAGATTGTTTTTTCTTTTAGCTATAGCAAATGAGGCAATTGATCTTAAATGGAAAAAGATAGAAGTTCTAAAGAACTTCTATCTTGATGAGTTAGGTTTCTTCCTGCGTATCAGCAGATGTAAACAGAGAATTACAAATTCCCCAAAGAAAGGTAATTGGGTAAAATATTGTAGACACTGCACTTACTAAGTATGATCCCATACTTTGCAAGAAACTAGGAGATTCTAGTTCGTTGATTCTTTCATTAATGGGTAGTTCTGCATTAAGAGCGTTAACATAGCGCGCTATTGGATGCCTTGCAAAAATTGCACTTAGTTTATCTTCTAAACTAGAATCTGTAGTTACATTCGGAAACCTTCCGATTGCAAATTTAGCATCAGTAAATGCCGTTAAAATATCTCTACTTTCTGGAGATAGTCTCGATGCTCTGTATTCTAAGAAAGCATTTCTTCTTGCTTGGAGTGAATAGCTTTGATACTTATTAATAGGAAGCGGATCATCTTCTGGTCTTTGGATATCTGACACAAAGTAATAGATGTCAGATGCGCTGATGCCAGATGAGATAGTGCTTGGTAAGTTTTGCTCAGTAGCTTTGATACCTGCTAACTCTTTTATAGCTGCATATGTGCAACTTAAATTATAGAGTCGATTGTTGGATGTCCAGTTTGGATCATCAGTTTCAATAGGGGATAGCGCATTTACATATTTCCAGATAAGAGTATCTAGTAGACTTTGATCATCAGATGAGAGACTTTCACGTAGTTCGTTTAAATATGTTTCCATTTGCATTCGATTTGTTGAGACAACATTTTGAAATTGCATAAGAGTATATAGCTCAACACCTCTTAAGAATTCAGAGGATGGAATAATGCCTTCAATATTAATGGTTGTACCATTGCCTGGAAAATTGATTCCATTTTCATTTAGGGAGAACCGAGAATCAGCTTCGATAGAGCGCAGATTTTGCAGCTGCTCCTCTAATAATAGAAGAACTGCTCTAATCGTGATTGGAAGATTTTCTTGGTCACTATGGATGTTTGTTGTGGCTTGCTCACTATTTAGTATAGAACCGACTGTAAACTGATATCGACTTGTATTATCCATATAGTTTGCTTGGATAAACCCATTTGCAAAGGGGTTTGTTGTGTCAGTGCTTTGAGACTCGCATAGAATGTTATGAACGTTCATTGAGCTGATTTGGAGCATCGTTTGATGAAAGAATCCCGTTCTAATGAGCTCTTCACCCACTAGTTTCAAAATGGCGGCTTTAAACACTTTTTCATGATCAGCCAAGTGATTTTGGGCCCAGTTAGAATTTCTAGGGAAGATAATTTCTTGTGATGAAGCTTCTTGCTCCACATGCCTATAGAGCGCATCCTTCAGAAATTCAGGAAGGCTTGCTTGTAAAACAGCTGCATATCGCTCCCTGCTTGCTTGGTCTGTAAAATCGACATCAGATAGCCCATGAAAGCCCCTGATATTTAGTAAGTCAAGTATTTCATCGGAGATATCAGCTCCAATGAGATTCAGCCTTTCCACTCGGTCTTGAAGATGAATTCCATCACTTTGTATGGTGACTCTGTCTGCATTCATTGGAAGTAAGTTCCTTTGCGCATTGGTGAGCTCTAGAAGAGCTCGCTGCTTGATGTCAGTAAGTTCTACAGATATGCCAGATGCACAAACGTTATAGGTGTGATTTCCACCATCAGCTCCAGCTGTGAATCTACCGAGAGCTTGTGCATTTGAGGGAAGAGCTTCTACTGTCATGATATAACCTCCATAAGTGATGGGCGCTAACCTTAAAGGAGCAAGTGTCTAAATTCAAGCTTAAAGTAACTTTGATTGTTTTGTTTCAAGTCTATTTTGTTTTGTTTTTATTTTAATTTAAATTAGTTTATTTTTTATTTAAACAATGTTATAATTAATTTAAATTAATAACAAAGAGGTTTCTATGGCTGCTACTATAGAATCTGGATTTTTAGATCCAATTGCATTCTTTCCACCTGAAATAGGTATTAAAATATTATCTTGTCTGTCTGAGCGAGATTTATACACGGCTGCTTGTGTGAACAAGCTTTGGAATGAATTTTCGAATGATTGGCAACTATGGTTAGGATTAATCAAAAATGATTTTCCAGAAGTTGGCATTTATAAAGACAAAGAAAATTGCCCACCATTAAACGCTGCCATATCACCAAAGGCATAGAAAAATTTGCTTACTAGAGTAATCTGGCACTGGATTTGCTCTAAGTATAAATGGATACACTCTTCTATGTTGAAATAAGTAACTTGCTGATATAACTCATTTATTGCATATGTGATATAACGCAGCGAGTTTGAAAATGAGCACAAATACGCAAGAGCATAGTCATGTATTACCAGATACAAAGCAGTCCTTTTGGCAACTAGCTTTTATTCAGCTAACCGGTGTTACAAGTCTTCCCGTGCTTTTTGCAAGCATTATCTTAGTGCAAAAAACAAGTCTTTTTAATTCTATCATCGTTCTTTTAGTCGCAAATTTCATTTTATGGATCATCAGATATGGGCTTATTGCCATGAGTTATCATGGCAGAAAAAGTGTAATGGACATTGCTGAGGATTACTTTGGGAGTATTTGGGGTCTTGGTAAATGGGGGATATATCTAATAGCAGCTCTGTTGCTTCTATCCACAACAGCTCTTTTTGTAGAAGAGACGACAATCGTAAGCAGCTCCTTAACGTCACTATTTTCTATCAATGAAGGACCAGGCATTGATCCCTTTTTACAAATCAGTGTTATTATAGGCATTATAAGCACGATATTCTGTACACAAGGGATGGTAGCATTGCGATGGTTATCTACGATTGCTTTGCCCCTCATTTTGGCCTCCTTCGTAATTTTACTGATAGCAGCGCCATCGAATGGAAGCTTTATTGCTCACAGCGCTTTGTCACTTAGTATGCTTCCCTTTGTCTTAGGAATAAATTTAGCAATTACTGCAGATCTGCCCACCTTTTTTAGGCATAGCAAGTCTTGGAAGGACGCTATGTTCGGACTCACTGCTTTGCAGCTTACAAGCCTTGCTATTGGAATAGGAGGTTTATTCTTAGGATCAATGATTCTATCTGTTGGAGGAATCCCTACAGCTGGAAATGATGTAGTAAGTAGTGAGCTTCTAAAATTTGCTTTTGTAGCCTTAGTTGCTTTTTCATCCATTTGCAGCAATGTGTCCAATGTATATTCAGCGTCAGTGGGTTGGGAGCTGTTCGCGCCTACAGCCCTTGTAGGTAAGAAAGAATACCTCATTCTAGGCTTTCTACTGACTCTAGTCTTTATCTCTGTAACAGGGGAGTTCTCTATGAACTTTCTGCTCAATATAACCAATGCTGCTCTTGTAAACCTCAGCTTTGTGTTTATATTGGGTTATTTTGTGCATCTACTCACAAAAAGGCATCTGGATCGAGCTGATAGAACAGCGTACTTTCTAGCATGGCTTGTTCCAACTATCGTGAATATATGCCAATATTCAAATATTTTCTTGTCTAAACAGTCTGTTTTACTTGTAAGTCTTTGTTTAACAGTGGGTATTGTCTGTTTGTCATTAGTACGTAAATCAATAAATAGATGAATGTTTATAAATTAATGGTATAATTGCTATTCTTGCTTAAAATTATTGCGGAATTGGGATATTATGAATATATCGTTTGAAAATAGATTTAAAGATCTTGAATTAAGAAGTTTGCAAAAAAATGGTAAACTTAGACTTTCTTTTGAAAATACCAGAAAAAGCTATTTACTGAGTGATATTCTGCCTTATGATGTTACTTTTCCTTCAAAGTCCTCTGTCGAAAAACGCTTAAAAGAATACTTTTTTCTTCTAGAGGCTTGTAAGCAAGCATCTGAGGCTGCGCGATCTGGTGATTATACGAGTTTTGATCCCTTAGTTGGTGAAAATGGATGTCAAATAAGAGCAATGATGAATATTTTTATTTTCTCCAATAATTTATTTAATTATAAAAAATTATCTATTCGTACTTCAGAAATAATGAAAGCAATTAAGATAATACGGAAAGAAAATTATGATTTTATTAGAGTAAGTCAAACCCTAAAGGAATTATTAGAAACACAGGATCTTGAAATTAAAATAACAAAAGCAGAGTTATTCTTAATCCGTTCTTTTATACTCACAGGGGCTAAAGAATATAAAGAAGTAAATGTAGAAATACCTTTTGTAAAAAATAGTCGTACAAATACAAAAAAAATAATGGAGATCGCTCCAGTCGGAAGAATTTTTGCTCAGAAAATAATCAAATCACTTCGGATTAATATTTCCTCTGTTAGTTGTGAATACGTTCAAGAACTTGAGAGCCTATTTAGGCTACCTAAAGAAATTTCAGAAAATGTTTCAAGCGAACACTTGGTGCAATATAAGGGATTATCCTGTCTGCCGTGTTATTGGTATACTTTGGTTTTACTTTTACAGGCGATATATGAAGAGACTCCAATCGTAATGATTGCAAAAAAATTAAAACGTAAAAAAGGGATTGAGTTGGCAAAAGAGATGGTTTTTTGCTATAGAATAAGAAATGGAAAGTATGAGGTCGTTTCTAAAGAAGAATTAGATATAAAAAAGCCGGCTCTTTTTCTTGTCGCAAGCTCCTTAAACGTTTCTAATGAAGGTTTCTCAATGACTGAGTGGAAAAGCAGTCTATTGAATTACTCCCCAATTGATTTAGTACTTGCTTTTGCGGCTGTGCATCGGCAATATCCTGATGATTCTAAAAGTTACTTAATTGATGATCATCAAGACATTTGTTATCAATACTACAAAAAAATGGCAAAAGAAAAAGGGTGCACAATAAAAAATCCATCTTTATTTTTTTTATCACATGCTTTTTGTGATAAAATAGAAAACATCTCAAAACATTTAGAAAAAACTGAGGCAGGAAAAGGCAATAGTTCGTTTGAATTGGGATCTTCTTCTTAAATGGTTGTAAGCCAATCTAGTAAAATGACTTGGAAGTTCTTATAAATTTTTAATTGACCAAATGGTTTCTTCTATGAAGCATAGGATCAAATAGGCGAGTAATATCGCAGATGCTCCAATAGCTAGTGGATAGTGGGAGCCATCTGATAAACGGATTTGAAACCAAAGCGCTACAAATAGGCCTAAAAGCCAGCATATGCTGTTCCAAAACTTGACAAAATTTCTGGGTCGATGTTTTACAACTACCTTTATGAGAGCATTTACGATCAAAACAATGCCTAAATTAGAGATTAAAAGCGTTAGAACATTTTCTGTGAAGAAGAGGGGGGAGTTCATAGAATTGGTTGTAAACGGATAAAAAAGAAATGTGATAATTCCAATTAAGCTTATAATTGGGTATTTATAGGATCCTTTCCATTTAGGAAATATTGCATCCCAGCCTGCAGATGCGAAGTAAACATTCACTAAGTTAATGCATAAAAATGTGGTTAGAATCAAAACTACAGTCAGGAAGATATTTAATGTTTTTCCGAATCCAAATATAGATGGAATTACATTTGTTTCATTGCTGATTTGAGCGATGATCGTGGTGCTTTGAAAGGTAATATGTAAAATTGCAATGATAGATAGCGCTAAATAGGAGTCAGCTTTTGATCTGGAGTGTCTTGTAAAAGTAGGTAAATTTATATATCCAGGGAGCCAAGTAAATAAAATGGTTAGAATACCATAAAATGAAAAATCATAGTGGGTTTTAAAGATGTGTTTTGTATTTGCATGAAAAATAATAATTGCCACTAGCGTGAAAAGAATTGGTAATCCAATCATAGTTGTCCACTTAATTATTCTCATTCCTCCAATACTTAGAATTGTAACTATAGTACCAAGAGCAACACCGAGTCTAAGATCAAAGAATTGCGATGAGTTCAAATAAGTATTGAACAAGTTTGCCATTGGAATAACTGCTCCTTGTATCTGAAGGGCGTACCAGGTAATAAATGCAGGAATTAAAATGATGGCGGCTATGACTCCTGTTCGCTTGCCAAGGTACCCCTTGATGTTTTCAATAGCATCCATTCTTTCATTTGACATGGAAATAATTGAAAGTCCAATCAGCCAGAGAATCATATTTCCAATAAAAGATGATAAAAGGGCAGATCCTACACCAAATTGCTTTGCAAGTTGAGATCCAACGATCATAGAAGGTAATCCTATTGCAGATCCAAGCATTACACCTAGTTGTATTGGTCCTAGCTTGTGTTTTACCGGAGGAATAATTGCCATGATTATACCTCTGAATTGTTACGGAGTGGTTTTTTCCGAAGTGAAGAGTTTTTGTATGACCAAATTGTCTCCTCAATGAAAATAATCAATAAATAAGAAAGTGAGCTATAACCAACAGCTGAAAGAACGGCTTTGGTTAGATTCTCAGGGTTGTTAATAAGAATCAATAGGGATACTAAGCAGCCTACAAACCAACAAAGATTATTAAGGGATTTTTCATATATCCTAGGTCGGTGAGATACGATAAGTCGAATGATAAATGCAATCAGAAGTGTTATTCCCAATGCACTTAAAAAACAACTAATAACTGAGTAAAGAAAAGTCATCGAAGGTAATGATTGTAATACTGAATATACCCCTGTGCCTACGAGTCCAAATATCGCAAAGTCTTTACCCTCCGATGGTCGTTTAGCAATTGATTCAAATGCTGCGCTAGCAAAATATATATTTACAATATTTATGCAAATTAATGTAAGTATTGCGATGCAGGCCACAGAAATGGGAAATAAATTTGAATTGAGCAAATCTAAGGAGGATTGAATATTTCCTAAAATTGTTGAAATTTGAAACAAGGAAGTGAATATAGTAATGAATGTAATGGCAAGATATGAATGAGCTTTTGATTTTGAGTGTCTAAAAAATGTGGGCAAATTGATCATTCCAGGCAACAGTGATAGGACAATCGTAATCAGACCTGAAGCTGATATTCCAATAGACCAAAAATTAATCGATGTGATGTTTTTCTTGATAAGAATATAAAAGAAAAAAAATACAAAAATAGGAAATGTAATAGTAGTTAGCCAACGAATAGTTTTAATACCTCCCATTGAAATCATAGCTGTAATAATTCCGAAAATTGCTCCGTATCTTATCGTTTGATTGAGTCCTCCTCCAATATAATGGTGAAAAACTATTGCACTCGAATGTGTTTGAAGAGAGTACCACCCTAGAAATCCAATTATTAGAATCAGAGCTGCGGTATATTTCCCAAAACTACCTACGTATTCTCCAATATTTTCGATTCCATTGTTTTTACCTTCCGTCATAGAAATAATAGATACTCCTATTAACCAAAGAATTAGATTTCCAAGCAATACACAACCAAGTGCAATTCCAGGACCAATTTTTTGCGCTAATTCTCCACCTAGCTCTATAATAGGCAGTCCTAGAGCGGCGCTTTGAATTACCGCTAGTTGCCAGAAATTTTGATTATCAGAGCTTTTTAGAATTGATTTATACATGAGCACTCTTACATACATAGATATGCTATGTTTAAACTATTTAGATATTTCTAAGCTATATAACTTTGGAAATTTGTACAGAGGCCTTATTCAAGCTGGACGTGTCGAGTTACATCTGGAAGTGAGCTAACATTGAAGAATTCTTTTATACTAGCAGGATAGATGTGAGTAAATAAACAAAAACTAGGATCTTCTTTAGATACTCCTTCAACGCTTAATCCAGCTTGGATCTTTTCCTGAAGTTCTTTTTCAACTGGAATAATGCTGCTTGAGTCAAAACTTGGATCATCTTTTACTTTAGGAAATTGAGGGTAAAATGCATTGTCAGCGAGTACTAAATCCTGAAAATTTGGGATCCAGTCTCTGACGGATTGTTTTCTATATTTTTTATCCTGTGATACTTGACCAACGGCTCCAAAGATAATAATAGGTTTATTTTGATCTTTACTGGAAACCTCTTCTTGCAGTACTTCCCGAAAGCCATTTCCAGTTCCCTCTAATAATATTAGCTTTTTTGCAATGATTTGTTTATCTTGATCAATAGTTTCGTGGAACACACCTATTCTTTCTTTATTATGACTAAGATAAGCAAGTATGACCTGAGTAGAAAAAATACAGGAAGCATATAATACACCTCTTTTATCTTTACGCAACATACTTGGGTGGACATATTTTCCCCATTTACTTGTTGGGATATTAGAAAGTGAAAAATTCGAAGGAAGATCGCAGGCATAATTAAAGTAAGAATGTGCAATTGCTTTTGAAAATTCCTTTTGTAAGGTTTTGATCATTTTTATACAGAATGCATTTGCAACATTTGATATTTGCTTCAGATTTTCATAGATTACACGTATACCAAGTTCTGGTATAAAACTAGAGCTTAACTTGAGTAAATATACACAAAGAAGCAATAAAAATTCTCGAGGAAGCAAGGCGATAAACAACGAGTGATCGGTATTTGCAAAAATAACATCAGGGGAGTTCTTTTTATTCAATATTGATGCGCTAATTTTTTCTAAGTCTAGTTTTTGAACATTTTGAATTAATCTGCAGGCTAATAATGCCATTCCATGACAACAATTAGATGTTGTGTGAGCATCAAAGTCAGTATACCTTCCTTTTGAAAGAGATTCGATTACTCTAATACTGACTTCATAGAAAAAATAGAAGTGCTCTTCTTTTTTTAATCTATGATTAAAAAAATGTATGACATCAAAGTCAGAAGCTAAGTTTTTACAGTCTATAGAAGACTTAATTGCATTTGCCATTTTATTTCTCTAGTTGAAAAGCAATCCAATTATAACATGTTTTTCATATAATTACTATAGGTAACTATATTAAAAAATCTCTTAAATAGAATTTTGGGTCAATTTATTGTAACTCACTTGTAATTAACTACTTGAGGTGAGGCAACATTTTTATCTTATCTAACTTTTTGTCACTTATAGTTTTACACCCCTTCACAGCTCCTCCTTTACTGTAAGCTCAATTCTAGCTCTAACAGAAAAGGGGACATTATTACTTGCCCTTTCAAAAAAGTCTTATATTTGTGCACTTCAGAGTTCAAACGGCGACTTAATTTAAAAGTGACATTTCTAATTAACGCCAATACAATCATAACAAGCTGATTTTAATTTTATTTGGTATATGTTACAATATATTTTTAAAATTTGTCTTGGAGGATAAAATGTCAGTACAAAATGATTCTTTTGCTTCAGAATATTTAACAATAATAGGAAACTTACTGACTAATCCGAGTGAGGAGGAGCATAACCTCTGCACTAAAATCACGACTGCAAGAATAGGACAAGCTTTAGCGATAACATTATCTGCATCTGGAAGAGTTCCATATATTCCACTGTCACTTGAGTTATTTCCAGACAATAAGCTCTTGAGTGCTATATTCGTATATGGGAATGTGACTTCATTTGCCGTTTTGTACTCATGGTCTGCAAAGGAGTTAACTGAGAATTGTATTAACATTAACAGGGGATTAACACCTGTATCTTTCCATGAATCGGGGACAAATAGTTTTTGCGGTTGTTATAAACTTAAAAAACTTTCAAAGGAGCTTTTTTCAGTTTTGGCCGGGGGAGTTTCATTGTTTCCATTCGCTATTGTTGCAGCAGACTATAATAATAGTAACGTATATGCGGCATGGATAGTAGCTGCTGATGCAGCCTTTCCCTCATACTCCGTGAGTAG
>JAJFMH010000004.1 GCA_021772245.1 Chlamydiota bacterium
TTTACGGTGCAACAAGAAAAAATGCAGGCAAAAGAGATTAAGAATTTTGTAGCACTAGATCCCAATCATAAGAATCTAGTCTATGGGGTGGATTCCAAAGGAAAGGCTTTTGAAGTAAACGCACCAAATTGGCTTAAAACTGTAGATAACAGAATTGATGAAATCAAAAGCCAAAGAGATTCTTGCAAAAGAAAATCCATATTAATCAAACCAGAGGGAGGTACCGCATACTATAAGCCATCAAGAAGATATACAAAGTATGATACCTGTTTGCAAAGAGTCCTTAAGAAACGGCGAGAACAGACAAAGACGTTTATGTATACTCTAGCAAATCGATTATGTTGTGATTATGATTGCATAGGAATTGGGGACTATACTCCAACAAAGGTACATGCCCATAAGGCTATGAATCGATCTATGAAAAATGAATCTCTAATCGGAAGATTTAAAGATACTTTATCGTGGGTATGTGAAAAATCAGGCAAAAAATACATTGAATATGATGAAAAAAATACCACAAGACAATGACACAATTGCACTGAAATTGTAAGGGAGGGAATAAAGCCAAATATTCGAGAATGGAAGTGTAACAAGTGTAGTACTCATCATAATAGAGATGAGAATGCAGCCATAAATGGATTGCAAAGAGTAAAAAAAGAGTTACTCAAAAAAATAAAATAGTGCCTGGCTCCGGCCTTGGTCCAGTAATGGAACAATGGGCTTGGTGGGTTTTGCCTAGAGGACTAGAAATGGTGAATCGGGGGCAAAACAGCAGAAATTGCAACTATCAAGAAATTAAATCAGAAGCGTGGTAGCTTCTGAGCACTAGTTAATCGTGTTTTGTATAAGTTTGATTAACTTTTGTTGAGCGGCCATATTGCATCGGTGTTGTGATTCCAAGAAGAATGCAGATTCAAGGAGAGATTCTAATCATACTGTTTCTAAATATCACCCAAATCTACTACAGGATATAAAAGTTAGCCAAGCACTTTTGTTAGCGATTCATGTGTTGGAACCTTACCAACAACCTTGAGGCTTCGTGGAAAGAAGTATTCCTACGGATTAAGTAATTTCATTGATGCTCTTATTAGAGAAAAAAGTGATTAGATTCAACGCTTTCTACGGATTAATCCAATCAGAAGTGATACGACAAATATAATTACAAATATCCAAAAAAGCCACATCGCAATGGTTGTAGCCCCAGCTGAAATTCCGCCAAAGCCAAACACACCCGCAACAATTGCTATAATAAAAAATATTAATGCCCAAACTAACATATGTTCCTCATTTTAACTATTTTGATTAACTTCCTGCTATTACCTTATTTAAGATATTATGCTTATAAAAACCCACATTAATAGATTGAATATTTATTTGATATTTTTTTTAATAAAGGAGAATTAGTTGAAAAGCAGTTATCCGGAAATTCTGGCCAACTGAGGTAGATGGAAAAAGCTATGAAACTCCTTATAATTTCGGTAGGGCATCGAGTTTAGTCACATAGGTTTTTTTCCGTTTGTAAATAGATACCGTAGTTTCCAACCTTTTGTCCAAAGTTAAGCTGCTTGGATGACTCTTTGCTTAAGATCTTTTACTCGGTGTGTGTCAGCGTAGTTGTCGCAGGGGGTAATGCTAATTGAAACTTTCAAGCTGATTATCAGTCGGAGATGTTATCTATTAGAAATTCGGGGATCTAACTCGAATTCCCACAGACTATTTATCATTTCGATGTGTAAAGGTTTTTTAATATTATATAAAGCTTGATATTCTGAAATAAGTCCTATAACTGAGGATATTTGAACAGAAGGATCTGAAAATTGTGCTGTAGAATTTCCATCATGTGAAGTTCCTAAGATCCCACGGGCAACATGCATATCTCCACCAGCGTGTGGAATGCCTCTGGTTTTGAGATCGATTTCTATTACAGGATCTGCGTTTATTCGGACATGCATTTTACTGCTTTCCATATCTACTTCAACCTCACCATTTTCAAAACTTAGCCGGCAACCTCGCTCTGTGTGTATAGAAAATCCATTTAGCTTTAAGTCTAAATCGAACTCAATTGAATCTCCATCTGTAGTTTGGATAACCGTGTGTACCATATGAGTATCTGGAATGATGTCAGATTCATAAAAATCATCATCATTAGGAAATTCTTCGAAAAAATGATTCATTGTTGATTTCCAATTAATTCGATTATAAGAGTCATAGGAAAAATTGATCGCTCTTTGCCAGGGCACTTTATCCCATTGTTCTGCACATTTTCTTACATCTGTATCAGATAACAATGTGTTAGTAATAAGGTTCTTATTGGATTTTTTGTAGAAATTGTGTCCAGTATCAGTTTGGATGCTGATGGATTTTGGATGTATATCAACAGATCCCATGAAGAAACATGCCAAATCCAAATCATGTACTGATTTCTCAATTAAAAATCCACCTGATTGGCTTATACTTCGTCTCCAATTCATCATTATTATCGATAGCCCGTGACCAAAATTGACATGCTCCCAAGAATGAACTTTTTTCAATTTTCCTAAACTTGATTTATATTTTTTCAAATACTCTGCAACAAGTCTAGTTATTTTGGCTGAGCGCAAAGTTAGTCCAACTTGAATATTTCTATCACCTAAGTTGTGATTGAATTGGGAAAATTCTTCAATTGTTCTAAAAAGTGGTTTTTCTAAATAGATTTCTTTGCATGTAGATTGGTCCAATACTGCATGGAGATGTGCTGCATGCCTATTATTTGGAGAAGTAATAAATATTTTATCAACATTTGGATGGTTAGCTAGAAGAGAGCTAACGCCCTCTTTTGTATCAGGGTAAATTTGTTTTGATTCAAAGATCTGAGAATATTCACTTGTGAGTTCCTTGGGGAGTCTATTTTTAATGTAGAAATCAAAAGATTCAGTTACATGATCATCACATATTGCATCAACATAAATACTCACTCCAGTCTCTTTATGTAATTGAAGACATTCAGTAAGAATGTCTTGAGCACGTCCCCCGAAGCCAAAAATAGCAACGTGTAATTCATTTGATGATTCGCTTGCTGTGATTGCTCTACATGTATGCAATTGAAAACATGATAATAAAAAGAGAATAGAGCGGATTGAAAATAGATGCATAGTCCTTCGGAGCGGATGTTTATAAGAAATCAAGTTAGTCTAGCTGTTCTCACTAACGATATATGTCTGAGTATTTTTGTCTTTAATCTTTTTTATGCAGCCCAAAAGCTGAATGATATCCGGAGATATTCCATCTTTTTTTAAAAGTTGAGGATTCAGCAAGTAGAGAGGCAAAGGAGTTTTTGATGCCTTTATAAAGCGACTGTTTCCTCCACCAACCAATACAGAAGAAATCTTATATCCAAACATTTCTTCAATATGAGTATTCACGTCTTCTACAAACGTCCAAAAATGTTTGTTATATTTTCCTTTATACTCTTTCATTCCCTCATCAATGTTGTTTTCTCCATGAAAAAATTCAGCAAGATAGTTTTTTCCAAGAATTAGAACAGGTTCCTTAACAAAATTAACACTCAAGGGTTCTAACTTAGGGAATTTCCATGGCATTGTCCAAAATTCAATTGTTCGAATGGTATTTTTGTTTTCAATAAGAACTAATCCGACTCCAGTTCCCAAGGTGACAGCTAGACAGGGATATTCAGGTGTTTTTTTGTGCAATGCAAGATACTCTAACGCTCCTATAGCCCAGGCATTAGTATCCCTCTCGATGTGAAAGGAATCTCCGAATGAATACGAAAGTAACTCTTCTAGATTATCGGGGTAATCATCAACTTTTCCAGATGGATATTTTGAATATTTTTCTGTTCCGAAGATGGAAAGAGAAAGCGTAGTTGGTTTGGTTATTAGTATTGGATATAAGGGGCTCTTGTCATTTAAAAATAAGTGTTTGATATTTTGTCCTAACCATGGAGAGCTTACATTCTCTATTGTTTCTATAAGTCGCAATTCTTCCAAGGTAGGATTAACAGGTAGCATACAAGCTTTAACTCTAGAGTGACCAATCTCAACACAAAGTACTTTGTCATTGCTATAAATAGGATACATTAAAAAATATTGAAAAGAAATAATCAGTGCAATAAATATTTTCATAAACGAACATAAATAAATAATTTTTGCTAATTATTACCTTAATCTTATTTATTGTAAAATGAATAAATATCGCTTGGAAATAAAAATTGGATAAGAATTTTTACTGGTAAAATACAAGCAGTCTCGGAATTTATTCACCATAAAGGTTTATCATGGAAGATGGAAAACAGAAAATTTTTTTAGTTGTTTAAAGACAAGTGGATTCAATCTTGAGAATAATCACATAATGAGTATATTCCTATAAAGCTTCCATCAATTGAAGATATTCATTATCACATTTTGCAAGAGCTGTCATGTTAACCTATGTTTTCTGTTTTGTGTCCTTTGCTTGTGGCATAAAGGCCAGCTTTTTCAATCGCATTTTGGCAGTCAGGACTTAAATTTTTTAAGGTTACTTCGATCTCAAACTCGTGGTATTTTTCAATAATTGTGCTGATTACTTCAATTGCAGAGTGATCACAAACTCTAGAATCTGCAAAGTCGATTGCAATTTTTTTAGGGTCTTTTTTTCGATCGAAGATCGACTGGAAAGATTTTGTCGAACCAAAAAATAGAGGTCCATGAATATGGTATGTTTTTACTCCATCAGTGTCCATCTTGACATCGTAATGCACTTGCTTGGATTTTTCCCAACAAAAAACTAGGGCTGATACAACTACTCCACATGCTACAGCAATTGCTAAATCAGTTAAGACAGTCACAGCTGAGACTAAAACAATAATAAAAGCATCTGACTTTGGAATCTTTTTAAGAATCCGGATGCTGGACCATTCAAAAGTGCAAAGTACTACCATAAACATCACACCCACGAGTGCTGCAATGGGGATCATTTCAATAAGAGTTGATGCTACGATTATATAGAAAAATAGAAGTAGGGCTGCTGTGATACCTGATGTTCTTCCACGTCCGCCTGAGTTTACATTGATCATACTTTGACCAATCATAGCGCATCCGCCCATCCCTCCAAAAAATCCTGTGACAACATTGGCAAGGCCTTGGCCTACGCACTCTCTGTTTCCATTGCCTCTTGTCTCTGTAACCTCATCAATAAGCTGCAAGGTCATAAGAGATTCAATCAATCCAATTAAAGATAGAATAAGAGCGTATGGAAAGATGACTTTAAATGCGGCCCAACTAAATGGAATTGCTGGAATTCTAAATTCGGGGAGGCCGCCCTTGATGGTTGCTATATCAGAAATAGAGGGAGTATCAATATTGAACAGTTTTACAATGAGGGTTACTACAAAAATTGCAGCAAGAGAAGAGGGGATAACTTTCACAAACTTCGGTAAAAAGTGGATAATACACATCGAAAGAGCAATGAGACCTATCATAATCCACAAAGTGGGTCCTTGCATCCACTGCAATTTTCCCATCGAATCATGGACTTTAAAGCGATCGAGTTGAGCCAAAAATATAATGATAGCAAGGCCATTTACAAAGCCTAGCATAACAGGGTGGGGGACAAGCCTCATAAACTTTCCAAATCGGAATACTCCAATAAGGATTTGTATGATTCCCATGAGTATTACAGCTGCAAACAGATATTCTATGCCATGAGTTGCAACAAGGGATACAATGACAACAGCAAGAGCTCCCGTAGCACCTGAGATCATGCCAGGTCTTCCACCAAAGATCGAAGCGATGAGACCAATGATAAAGGCTGCGTAGAGTCCGACAAGGGGCGCAACGTCTGCCACAAGTGCAAAAGCTACCGCTTCTGGAACTAAGGCAAGGGATACGGTAAGACCTGATAGAATATCACTTCTAAGCGAGCGTTTATTTTTTCGAATGTAGCTAAACAATGTTATTCCTATTTTACTGTTTATAGGCTGAATAGATGTCAAAACATTGTATGGTTAACAATGTTTTGAAAAACGTAAAATTATAATCAAGATAAGGTAATTTTGGATAGTATTTTGATTTTAATTATTCGCAAATATCGCTCAACTCTAAAGCTTTCGAGATGAGGGAATCTGGAAATTGGATGATTTAGGTGGATTTAATCCAATTTAAAAAAGATTGAGCACATTTTTTTGATGATGATTTAGAGGTGTCTATGATGAAATCATAGGAGTGATTTGGTTTGATATATACAGTTTCAGGGAGATCATCCGGTACTAGTTTTTCTGCAAGTTTATCAAATTCATCTAAAGTTAGTTCACTTGAAATAAAAATATGATTTGGTTTTTCAATATCCTGAAGTGATTTTCTAATAGATGACAAAGTACTATGAATGTCATTTGCAGAGCAAGCATCTATGGCTAAATCGGGATTTGAGCTCAATGTATAAAGACGAACATATGAAGGAAAAAATTGCTTGTGTTGACGGAGGTTATACAAGTTAGCATTGACTATAGAAGCTTTATTTCTATTCACAAATTTTTGATAGGTGGATGGTAGAGTTGCAAACACAAGTACTTTTTTTATAATGCATTCATGACATACTGCTTTGATTGTTTCAGGAGATATATACCATCTATCAAGTAGAACTTGGTCATAAGATTTTAGGCTGGTTTTAAGAACAGCTAGAGTTTTTTGTTCAAACTCTTCGAAGAATGTTTTTTTGAATTCTTTCATTGCTAGAGAAGATAATTCAGTTTGGATTTTTCGAAGAGCTGCAAGAGCTATTTTTCGTTGCGTTGGAGTCGTCGAGGTTGTAAATTGCACCTGATTTCTTTTAATGGCGTGATAGAGATTACATTCGTTAATCGAGTTTTTAAGATTCGAAAATTCTTTTGGAAATAGTATGTGTATTTTTTCTAAAAATAGAGAAATGTAAATATCATCCTCATCAATCAATTCGCAGCTTGGATCAAGTGTTTTTACATTTTGAGATAAACTGGTTCTACCAGAAGATCCAGTGCCATATAGCATTATAATTTTTTTTGTGCTTGAAAATGAAGACGAAGTCGATAGGGTTAGAAAAATAAGCAAAAAAAATCTGAATTTAGGAGATGGTTTCATCGGGACTCACAGATAAGAATAGAGGATATTCTAAAATTTATGAGGATACGAATCCAGTTTTTTGTGCTGCTCAAAAATGAGTGCCTTTTAAATGGTTTTACAGGAATTTCAGCAGCTCTTAAAAAATCTTATGTCTGTGTACTTCAGAGTTGAAACGGCTAGAGAAAAACTATAAAATCTTCATTTTAACCATTTAGGTATAAATATGCAGTTACCAGATAGTTCACTTATACTTTATCAAACAGAAGATGGAAACACTCGAGTAGATGTTCGTCTTATTGACGAGACTGTTTGGCTCAATCAAGCTCAGATGGCTCAGTTATTTGATAAAAATAAAAGAACCATTTCGGAGCATATTCGTAATATTTTTAATGAAAGAGAACTTCTAGAAGAAGCAGTTGTCCGGAATTTCCGGACAACTGCTCTAGATGGAAAAAACTATGACGTAACTTACTACAATCTAGATGTCATTATTTCTGTGGGTTATCGGGTGAGATCTCATAGAGGTACTCAGTTTAGAATGTGGGCTACAGCCCGATTAAGGGAATATCTTATCAAAGGTTTTGTCATGGATGATGCGAGGCTCAAAGAGCCGGGTGGAGGCATGTATTTTGATGAGCTACTTAGCCGTATTCGTGATATCCGCTCTTCTGAAAAAGTATTCTGGAGAAAAATTCTCGATATCTATGCCACAAGTGTTGATTACGATCAAAAGTCAAAAGTTTCAAAGAGTTTGTTTCAAGTGTACAAAATAAGATGCATTGGGCTGCTCATGGACGCACTGCAGCTGAAATTATTTTTGCAAGAGCAAGTGCAGAGAAGGTAAATATGGGGCTAACTTCTTGGAAAGGAAGCAGTATCAAAAAGGCGGACACGGAAGTTGCAAAAAATTACCTAAACTCTGATGAGGTCAATATTTTGAATCGTTTAGTTTCCATGTATCTTGATTTTGCAGAGCTCCAAGCTCTCAATCAAAAGCCTATGTATATGAAAAATTGGCTAGACCAATTGGATGATTTTCTTAAAATGACTTCGCGTGAAATCCTATCTCATAGAGGAAGTGTTAGTCATGAATCAGCTCTTTCAAAAGCTCGCTCAGAGTATATCAAATACCAAAAGCAGCGTGAAATAGCAGAACATTCCCATGTGGAAGGACATTTCTTAGAAGTCATAGAAGAGATTAAGAGAATTCAACCGGATGAATCTGAGTATGTAAAAAAATAATGCCGAAATTGTAGATAATTAATTCAAGCCATTGATTGATAAAAAAGCAGCTCGGGTAATGAATGTCAAAGGATCAAGCGTTGATATGGATTTTAGAAAGATATCTTCAGTAATTGATGATAACTGTAAGGAAACAAGTTGTTTTCAAGGAGAATCGTCTATGATATTACGCCATTTCAACTCTGAAGTGCACGAATATAAAACTTTTTTTCAGATTGAGTAAGACGCTTGTCTATAACCTTCTCAATAATTCTTAATCTATCTAATTTTTTGTTACTCATAGTTATACACCCCTTCATAGTCCTTCTTTACTGTAAGCTCAATTCTAGCTCTAACAGAAAAGGGGAAATTTGCATTAAACGCTTATAATTTACAAAAGTTAATTGAATTAAAACTATAATTAGTTTAAAATAGCATTTAGTTAATTTTTTAAAGGAGTGGTTTTATGTCAGCTAATATAGATTGTAATTTAGATAGTATTCCAACTGAAGTAAGGGGTCTTATATTTTCTTATCTTGAAGAGAATGATTATCCAAATATTGCTTCGACATGTCAGCTGTTTGCGGATGAAATACATAAAGATATAAGAAATGAATGTTCTAAGCTCTTTAAGGCCTATGGGATGCGTGTCCCTGAAAATAGACCTAATAAGGAACTTTTTAAAAAAGTTATTGATTTAGTAATTGATCCTAGATATGAAAATGTTGAGAGGAATTGTCACATGGCGGGACTAGAAGCTATGTTAGTTTTAGCCTCTAATGTAAGGGAGGAAAGAGAAAATAGAAACAAGATGTTGGGTGAGCAAGGAGGCCCTAGTATAAATGATGTTGATGGTTTAGAATATAGAGACTGCCCAAAAGCCATTAAGTGAACAGTAGCTATTTGGAGCTATATCGCTGTTTCAACTCCGAAGTGCATGAATATAAAACTTTTTTCTTGTTTTATGGACAAGTCCCAACTGTAAAAGGAGAGCTCATATATGGAATAACTATTCCTGTATTGCCAGATGCATCAAGTGTGAGGTCTGTAGCGATACCAGAGGGAGGGTCATTGATAAGAGAAAAGTTTGTATCGCTGTTGCAGTTGCTCAATTTCCAGCAATAATGTCCAGGTGTTCCGGCACCAATATTAAGACGACCACCTAGAATGCCCCCTTGTCCATCAGGACCTACTCCACAATTAATTGTTGTGTTGGAGTCGCAATTGACGAATATATCATCTGTACTGATTAAGGGTATGACTATGCCTGAAGTAAGGGGTATGGAAACTGCTGGGGCGTTACCACAATCGGTTACTGTGTTGTTTGTAATAGAAACTGTCTTGGTTGTCCCTGATCCAGATTGCTGAGGGCAGACAATACCATATTGGCTTCCTATTCCACCGGATTCTGTTATTACGTTGTTGTCACTGATATCGACAGATTGCGTCGTTCCTCCTAAGTTAGTAATGATACCGAATGCAGCTCCCGTTGTAGATCCGATAGATACTTCGTTGTCTTGAATTGCGCATATAAGATCGCTTGCGAAAAAGTTAACACCGATAGATTGTGTTTCATGGTGGGAAACAGTGTTGTTTGTTATTGCTGTATCCATTGTAGAGGAGTCATTTACATTAGCAGTAATTCCAGCAGATGTAATTGATGTTGTTGTTAGCGTATTGTTGGAAATAGGAGCCGTTACTGCCGCAGTTTGGCTAGAATTAACTGAGATGCCAGAAGATGTGTAGTTTGAGCAAGTGTTGCTTGTGATTGAAGCATCAAGGATAGCAGAATTCGACGCCGATGTTTGAATAGCATTTGATGAAGAACCTGTACACTTATTTCCAGTGATGGTTGTATCAATTGTAGCTGTATTTGAAGAGGATGTTTGAATAGCGCTGGTTGAAGTTCCTGAACATACATTATTTGAGATGATTCCTGTTATAGTACCATTATTAAACGCGTTTAGAAAAATTAAATTTTGGGTGGTGACAGTATCAGATGTTAGTGTATTGTTTGAAATGGTGGTGTTGATACTGGGCATTGACATGCCTCTGGCAGTCACAATAATCTCAGCGCTAGAATGATTTTTGCTGCAATTATTACCAATTAAAAGAGACGTAACGGTAGAGCCTTCGTCCC
This sequence comes from Chlamydiota bacterium, assembly GCA_021772245.1. Taxonomy (GTDB): domain Bacteria; phylum Chlamydiota; class Chlamydiia; order Chlamydiales; family Simkaniaceae; genus JAJFMG01. Next base: position 10,432 of record JAJFMH010000004.1, read on the forward strand.
CATCTAGTTGAATGCCAAAAGGTGCGGAACCATCATCTGGTCCGATGGTAGTATTTCCTGTGATAGTAGCGCTTGTCAGGGTTGTCGTGCCTTGTGGATCAAGATAGATATCAGCTTGTACAAACCCACCGGTAATTATGTTGTTTTGTATGGTTGTAGACCAGCTGCCAGTAGCTCCTGCCCCCGAAGAAATAGAGACCGCTTTTTGGCTGGTGCCTGTATCTCCGATAATGGTGTTATTGCTCACCACTGAGGTGGAGGTGGAACCATCACTGATAAAAGAAGAGATAGCAAGGGTACTGAAATCCTGAAGAGAGTTATTTAAAATACTAGTAGTTAGGGTAGCGGTATCCGATGAGTTGAAAGAAATTCCGGATGTGTTGATGACTCCGAGTGGTCCTTTCAACGTATTTGAAGAGATTGTTGTCTCGGCATTTGCAGTATCATTTGTAAAAATTGAAATACCGGTGTTGTGCATGTTTGTAATGGTATTATCCGTAACTGTTACAGAAATTCCAGAAGCATTGTTTGAAGAAAGTTGTATGCCATTTCCTGAGGTAAGCCCTCCTGTTGTTTTGAGTTCGTTATCAGAAATAGTTGCTGTAACTTGTGTTGCAGTGCCTCTTGAACTGATTGAAACCTCTGAGGAAATGTGATTGCTACTTTCGTTATTTGTAATGTTGAGTATACCAACCGTTGATGTGTCATCAGCATCTAATTGAATTCCAAATGGGCTTGTTGCACCACTGTCACCAATTGTGGTGTTATTGGAAATGGTTGCACTACTTAGGTTCGAACTCCCTCTTGGATCAAGATAAATATCTGCCTGGGTAAATCCTCCCGTGCAAGTATTGTTGTTTATTGTAGTAGACCAGTTGGCTGTTGAAACGATTGATGTATCTAGGGCGATTGCTTTTGTACTGGTTCCTGCTATTCCTTGGACTGTATTATCTGAGATAGTTGAAGTGAAGCTTACTGCTCCATCTGCTGTGATATTCAAGCTATTGCCTTCGTGATTAATTAGAGTGTTTCCAGTAATCGATGTGATGGAAGAGGTCCCTCCAGGACCAAATGCAATCGCAATCGTACCACCCACTCCTGCAGGAGCTGTAATTGTGTTGTCTGCAATGGTTGGGTTTATAATGGAGCTACCAGAGGAGAAGATGCTTAACGAAGTGTTTGTATGTTCGGAGAAAGTACTATCTGAAACATTGATGGTTAACTCCGAAGTGCCTGATAAATTCGTTGTAATTCCAAAGGTATTTGGCGCTGCTGCTAAAGCGGCAAATGTGTTTTCAGAGAGGGTCTGGTTACTTGCACCTGTTGTAGATATGATCTGAACAGCCTGGTTGGTGTATTCAGAGAACATGTTGTTGGAGATAGTGACGTTGCCAGTGACTTCATTTAATACAACTGACGATGGGCTTGCGTCCATCTCGCAAGAAAGGATTTTAAGATTGGCAATAGATGAGCCCGAAACTCCAACAGAAGAAGTTCCGATATGAAATCCAGAAACGGTATTGTTATTTGCAAGGTCTACTGTATTAGATCCAGCGTTACTGATGATGGGCGTATTATTTGTTTGCGCGGGGATTGTTATTGTTCCAATCGGTGTTGGCAACGTAACAGCAGTGCCAGATCCGAGTAACTGTTGGTTTTCTTGGAGGACGATACCAGCGTCCATGCCCGTATCGGTGCCATCTCCTGGAAAGACATAGATTAGGTCAGATGGATCAGAAGCAGTTTGCGCTTCCAAAAGCGTTGGGAAAGGGCTTTCATAAGTGCCGTCAGAACTACTCGTATTATCTACAAACCAAACATCGTATGGTTGTCCTGTAAGTGGGTTAATAGCTGGCTCTGGTCCAGCAGCGGTTGCAGAGGCGAGAACTTTTTCTTTCTTATCGACAACTATGATTTCATTTCGTTTTGCTCCATGAGATATATTGTAGTCGTAGAAAGAGGGAACAGGGCATTGCTTTTGATTACGTTTTTTCTTGAAGCATTTTGGGCCGAACGGTATCGAAAAAGAAATAGCTCCCTGGACTCTTCTATGGAACAAGTTGTCGTAGCTTCCACTTACATAGAAAGAAGTAAGTTTTCCTAAGTGAAGAGATGCCGTTCCTTGTCCTCCAAATGCAGATTTGTGAGAGTCACCTTTGTAATAATATGGGCCAGCTGTTAGGTCTAAAGCGATAGGGCCTTTTTCGATCACTCTAAAAGTTGCACTTGCATTAAGACCCTTAAAAGCAAATTCCCGTTTAGCAGTTAGTTCACTGCTTCCTGGAACTTGTAAGATAATTTGATGTTCTTCGAAATAAGCAAACTCGGGTGTATCGTCTGAGCCACCAATACTTAAATCATAAAAGGATGATTTTTTTTTACCAAAGGGAAGATAGCCATTGATGTTAACGCTCCAGAAAGATCCAATTGCCTCAAGCCCAACTCCAACTTGATTGTAGTTGTGATGACGTGTATTGCGGTAGTCGTAATATACACTGCCTCCCCAAGCAATGGAGTCAAGATACCTAACTCCAACTCCTGCATTTGCTGCATATCGACCATTATTGAAAATATGTCCACGCAGATCGATATAGGGACTCCACTCGTCAATACATGTTAATGGAGCTAAAAATAGATCAAGAGATGTGTATCCACGGTTGTATCCGAGGCCTGTTCCTTCAACATGCTCTGCTGTGACAGAGTATGGATTTGGAGTAGATTCACAGACTTTAGATGGGGTATCAGAGTCATTTCCATCTGCACGCAAAATTTGTGGAATAAAAAGAAGTAATATTAGTAGTTTTCTCATGTGGTTTTGTATAACAAAAATTTTATTTAGGTAGCAATAAAGAGGAATTCTCGATGAGTGATTTCTCCTATGGAAAATCATTCATCTAAAAATCAATTTACCCCAGATTTTTCAATCTCCTTCCTATGAAGAAGTTAATTCTGAAAGTAAAAACCTACAAATTCACCCCAAACAAAAAAAA
>JAJFMH010000031.1 GCA_021772245.1 Chlamydiota bacterium
CTTTTTTGTAAAAAGTATGTTTTTTGAATATGATTTTCTTGTTTGAGATTTTCTGAAAACTCTGTAATAGCCCCCGTGTCAGATGAAACAAACTTAGGTAAAAAGAATAAACCAACAATCGCAACTCCAACCAAGCAGACACAAAAAATGCATACTTTATGAAAAAGCCTTATCGTAGAATGTAAAGATCGATCTTTTATTTTCAAAACTGAAGTTCACCCTATCCATTTTCGCCGCTTTAAGAGTAAATTTTTTTATGCCGACTCCATATTAAAGCACTTAGAAAATAACTGCAAAGAAAACAAAATTATTCATTATCTACCTATTTATTCAATAAATTAACCTATTCCCATTGCAAAAAAATAACTCAGTCAATAACGTGAAATTTAATTATAAGCTCTCTTATTTGAGGGTAATTGCTTTATTTATTACAAATGGGGATAAACTCATGGCGGAAAATGATAGCCACAAAGAAGGTGTCAGTGTACAGGAACTAGAAAATTTCGGAAAAAAATATCGTTTCGAAATCTTTTTTGTTCTGTTTTTTGTACTAGCAACACTCTTCAGCTTCATCTTATATAGTGCAAGCTGGAGCATCTATTTAGCAGCTCTTGGAGGAATACTTGGTGTATTTCTAACTGCTAAAGTAACCAAAATGTTTCACTCATGTGCAAAATTTGTATTTAAGCAAGAGAAGATGACGCAAATTATCTTAGGTGTAGTTGGTATCATCGTTTCTATTTTTGTAGCTCCTCTTATCTTTTTAGCGCTTGGACTTCTTGGCGGCAAAGGAATTGTGGAACTTGCTACAAAAAAGCAGCATTAATAGACAGTTTCTCACAAAGTTTAGTTGTTTATAAACTACAAGCAACTTCAAATTTACTTTAGAAAAAGCAGTTCCTCTTAGGTCCTGCTTTTTCTTTGTTTTGTCACCACTTTGCTAAATAACCTGCAATGAATTTTTAGGTCTGCTTAGTTGTTAAGCATGACTTTCTAAAGCTAATATAATCTGTAAGAGAGATGTCGTGATCTCTTATCTCACTTAAAAGACTAAGTTTTATTTTTTTACTCTCTAACTTGGCAACAAATGCGTCCCACTCAGCCCAAGTTTCCATCTCTAAGGCATATTTGTTTTGCATTTCATATAAAGAAGCTATCCGTAGAAGATTAAAGCCATACAGAGTCATATGGTTACTTTGCTCAATATCTAGAAAACAGTTTTTATCCATTTCTCCTTTCAGAGACAGTGCTTCCTCTACAGCTTGATCTAACTCACCTTTTGTAATGCTGATAGTGCATTTAGAAAACCGATCAAAATATGATGGAGTATTGGCTCTTGCAAACAAGTGGTTTGCAGCCTTTGTTGCAGCATCTGCTTTGCTTTGTACAACGAGACTCTGAACAATCTTATCTTCATAAAGAGGAAAAAGCTCAGGGTGCTTTTTTAATAAAGCATTTACTTGCTTAAAGGATGTGTCTTCTTTGTTATTTACCCAAGTTTGAAATGCATTCGAAATCTTGAAAAAGTCTCTTTCTTTACTGTTTTTTTTGTTTGATACATTCAATAGAATAGCTGTCGCCAAAGCAAGGCCGAGCCCCGCGTAGGTAATCTGCTTTTTAAAGGGTGTAATAAGTGCTTTAAATGAACCACTTTCTTCTATTTCCATTATCTATTTTCCCCCACCTTATTTGATCAATTCCCGATTCTATCTAAAGGTTCTAAAAGATACAAGAGAGTTAGGGAGTACCAAGAGTCAAAAATAGAGCGACTTGTTTTAACTCGCCCTTTCAACAACGCCATGCAATTTCCCTGCCCCTCAAATAAATTCAGTATTTGGATTTAGAAAATTAATTGGTGCAATCGAAACTTGAAACCAGCTTTCTAAATCAAATAATTTATTTAAAAAAATTTTAGCGCTCCAAATAAGCAATCGCTTCTGATAAAACTTTCCTATGACCTGATGAAAAAGGGTGCTGGCTGATTTCATCAGTAGAATAAAAATTACCTTCAAAACCTGCATTAATCTTAGATGCCTTATAAATGGATGGAAATAGCCTCACTTTATACTTGGTAAAATAATGTGCTGTTTCAGAAAGATTCTCTATATATTCTAGCTTTACATTTAGAGATTTTTCAAATCGAAGAAGAGAGCTCAAGTCCTCTTTTTTTTCTAAATAAGGAAATTCATATAAGTCTGCCATAATTCCGGAAGAATTTTTACGCAGTAAAATTTTTCCATCATAAAAAATAACAGCAACATCTCGTTTCAATTCAATGATCTTATCTCGCTTTGATTTTATGGGAAAATCCTTTGGATTCCCATGTAAATTCGAAAAGCAATTACCTTGAAGAGGACACATATTACATTTGGGATCTTTATCACAAGTGAGGGCACCAAGTTCGATTAATGCCTCCAATACAATCCAAGGCTCTTTGTCACTAAGAGCCAATTCCATATAAGACTCTATTTGCTTTTTAGCCTCTTTAGATTTGATTTTGTCTGCAATTTGAAAGTGTCTGGCAATAACTCTTTCAATATTGCCATCGACAGCTATTTCTCTTTTATGGAAGGCAAAGTTTAAGATAGCGCCGGCAGTGTAGGGACCGATGCCTGAAAGAGACTCCAAATCTTTTCTATTGGGAGGAAGCTTTCCGGCAAATTTTTCCACAACAACTTTAGACGTTTTATGAATATTTCTAGCTCTTGAGTAATAACCAAGCCCCTCCCATGCTTTGATCACAACTTCAATGGGAGCGTTTGCAAGGGTTTCTATATTTGGAAACTGCTGCATCCATCGATCGAAGTAGGGGATAACAGCCATAACTCGCGTTTGCTGCAGCATAATCTCAGAAATCCACACTTGGTAAGGACTGGGATTTCTTCTCCAAGGAAGATCTCTACGATTTTGAAAAAACCATTTCTTTAATAAAGGGGTATCAATTTGCCGACTTTGTGGATTTTTTTTCCTCGCAACTGCGATTAACAAATTTTGCTCCTATGATTTTGAAGAAGTTAAGTATGGCACTATCTTTGCATATAGTCTATTACCTAAAGTTGTAGTAGAGGGAATGCTATGTCTGAAAACAAAAAAAAACAATGCAAAGAGCTCAAGAGATTCAAATCTCTTCTTAAGCAAGAGATTGAACTTAGAAGAGAAATTCTTTCTATGAAAAAACAAGAAGAATATGCGCTGATGACAGCGAACTTTGCTCAATATGAAAGTATCCGTGACCAAAATGCCTATTACATTAAAAGCGCGAACCATATTAGCCAATCAAGAATTAGCATCATGCAGCAAGTCGTAGATAAAAAACCCAGCTACTTAGAAGAGAGTTTTGCTATTTGTGATGAGATGGCTTTTATGCAAACAGAACTTACTCATTTAATTGAGGCAATACATGCTCAAAAAGAGCAAAATAAAAGGCTCAAAGAAAGCTCGCTATCCAAAGAGTTTTTTTATCCCATAAAAGAAATCAAAAAGCCCAAACTTCTAACTAAAACCAAAAATGAGATAGAAAGCATTTTTCCAAATCTCTCTAAATAGAGTTTTTTGATAAACTGTAAATTTTGGATAAAAATCATTGAAATATGAAAAAGCCTAACCTTTGCGCCCTCATATACGGAAAAAGTTTGTCTCATTTGGATCATTTAGCGCCACTGTGCTCCCTTCTTGATATTCCACTTGTGGTAACAGAAGAAAGCCTCCAAATTGCAGCTCAAAAAAGCTATATCGATTTGATTGTACATCTCTATGATTATGAAGATGCTGCTATTCAGGTTGTAAAAAACTTTGATATTGTCATCTCATCCCTTCCAAGCCCAACTTTCCAAAGTATTTTCATGGTAGCGGAGCACTTGGTTCGAAAAAAACTACTCAATATTTGGTGCCCCCATGGCAATTCAGACAAAGGGGAAAATACTTACTTTTTTGAAGCTTTATCTGAAGAAACAGTAGCACTTTGTTACGGATCTCAAATGATTGAAAAGCTGAAGAAAAAAAACGTCTTTGGAAACATCAATCTTATTTTAGAAATAGGAAACTATCGCTATCTTCATTACAAAAAAATGAAGCCATTTTTTGATAAGCTTCTCCAAAGCTACTTCAAATCCCTAAGCCCAAACAACCAGAAGGTATTGTACGCCCCCACATGGAGAGAAGAAGAAAACAGCGCCCTTCTATCTGATTTAGAAATTTTGTTAAAGAACCTCCCAAATGACATAGATCTTATCATCAAGCTCCACCCCAATACGCTTATACAAAAAGAACATGCGTTATTATCTATATATGCAAAGTATGAATCTTACCCAAATATTGTATTCTTGTCCGACTTTCCTTCGATTTATCCAATCTTAGATTCTATAGATATTTACCTTGGAGATACATCATCTATTGGGTATGACTTTCTAGTGTTTGATAAACCCATGTTTTTTCTAAACACTGACAATACACCTTTGAGCGCGACAGGTATTACAGTCTCCTTCAAAGACCCTAAGATCTTTGATCGAATCAAAAACTGCCTGCCAGATCCAACCCTTTCTGCAAATAGAAAAAAACTGTATGAAGAAGCTTTTAATAAAGATGTAAGCTTAGATAACCTTTTGCAAGAGATTCTTTCCTTTTATGCAACCCACAAAGAAGCAAACTCTGATATCTTCTAAATCCTGCGCAATACTTACAGGCGTCCAAATGCATCATTTGGATCATCTAGCGCCTCTTTGCTCACTTCTTGATATTCCCCTCATTACAGATGTAAAGCAGATTTACATCACCTGCAAAAAATACTATCCTATGGTAGATATCCGCCTGCAAGAAGGAGTAGACTTTTCATTAGAGTATCTAGCAAGAAACTTTGATACGATCATTACCTCTTCCAGATTCTATGCCAAAGAGCTGAGTCTTTTACTCCAAATACATGGTAAAGACATGCGGTTTATCTTTTGTCCTCATGGCAACTCAGATAAAGGAATACTCAATCCCGAAATGGATCCTTTTCAAGATCAAGAATCTGCCTTTATTTATGGAAATCAGATGAGAAAACGTATTGAAAACCTTACATGTAAACCCAAAAACCTTTTCGAAATTGGTAATTATCGACTGCACTTCTATCAAAAGCATAAAACCTTTTACGACAAAATCATTAGAGAAGAAATTACTTGCTTTTTCAAAGAAAAAAGAAAGATTGTTCTCTACGCTCCAACTTGGCAAGACATGGAATCATCAAGCTCCTATTTTACAGTCATCGATAGCTTACTCAGACAAGTAGATGACACTTTCAACCTCATTGTAAAACCACATCCATTACTCAAAGAAAAATATCCATCTGAGATTATGAAACTTACTGAAAAATATAGGGACCATGAAAGTGTTCTAATCTTAGAAGACTTTCCTCTCATTTATCCCTTGCTCAATATCGTAGATGTTTACCTAGGGGATTTTTCATCCATTGGATATGATTTTCTCTATTTTCAAAGACCTATGCTCTTTTGTAATCCCAATAAAAGAACAGACAAGGGGTGTTTTTTGCATAGGTGTGGAATTACACTTAAAGAGGATTTATCAGATTTTAGTCATCATATCAAGGGTTATGAAGATACATTCCAGGAAAAGAAAAAATGGATTTACAACGAGACATTCAGTGAATTTTTCGAAAAGAATAATTGATGCTATATTTCTTTTTCAGGCTAAAAAATTAATCCATCTCTCTTTTTTTCTTCGATTAAAATTTGAAGAGCAACAGGATCTCGATACTTAAGATCCTTATAGCCTTTAATTTTTCCATGTATCCTAACTAATTCAGCTGAAGTTTGTTGATTTTCAAATGCTGCAATCCAAAGCTGAGCTTTTACCTCTTTAAGTGTATCGTGTAAAGCTTTTAAATGCTCCAGTGTTCCCATAGAACTATTTGAAAGCCTACTCTCAGCTACTTTAATAATTTGATCTGAAGCATCACCTGAGAAGTCTTTAATCACATTCTTAGAAAGTTGGGTTTGATCATCAAGTGTCAGTCGAGGATTATATATATATCCCTCTGCTTCAAAATTAGCTATTTCATTCAGAGTTGGCTCATTAGAAACATAATCAATATCTTGATCACTTTTTCCTGAGATTGCAGCCATTTTCCCCCCTAAACTTTGAATCACAGTAAACTTAATGGTTTAAATGGATTTCATCAATGACTTTTAAACTTTAGAGAATATGTTAAATACATAAGCATCAAGTCGATCTCGACTTACCTATTGCATCACAAAAACATAGGTTGTCTCATTTAAACCCGGATCAGCGAGACTTGCTTCCAACTCATATGAAATAGCACCTTCTAATGGTGGAAGCACTTTAGAAACAACCCCAACATAGAGCCCTTTTGGAAAAACTCCGTCCATGCCGGTGGTAACAAGTAAATCCCCTTCTTGAATAAGAGTGTGTTCTTCTTTTTTTAGAGATGGTCCTTCACTGTCTGAAAAGTCATAATTAAACCCCACTCCATGTAATATGGGCCTTTTTGATCGAAAGAGGCTTGCACTAGAGCCGAATACTTCCCCTTTTGCAAAATAACTCGTATCTGAAGTTTGTTTGAAATGAGATTCTATTTGCATAAATGCAGAGCAAAGACTTGTATCAGCATTTTCAGAAAATATATAAGGCTTTAGTAAGGCGAGTTTTTCTAAGAAAAACTCTTGTTGCATTTTTCCTCTTACTGCTCGAACAGATGGGGTTAAAGAAGAATCGGTAATAAGTCTTACAAGAGATTTGTTTTTCTCTACTTTCTCAATTACACCAATAAGTGCCTTACCTATTACAACTGGGCTGTTAGCGGTAACAGCAGGCTCCCCTTGGTCAATCCAAAATGCAGACCCCCAAGTGGATGGATCTCTCATAATTACTTTTGCAGAAATAGCTTTATCTGGTTTTTCTTGAGAAAGCTCTTCAAGTTTGCTTTCTAAAAGATACGTATAGGAAAGCAGCGCATCACGCTCTTGGATCAAAGCTTGTTTTTCTTTGTCCCCTTTTGCATTCATAGATTTATATAAAGGTGATGTGAGTGACACGTAAGAAGATCTTAGTTTATCCATCTTAGATAAAGAAAAAAATAGAGCTACAAAACCAAATATCACATAGGGGATATATTTCCTTATGTCATACCTTTTTACTGCCATCTACATCCCTTTAATAAGAGCTTTCGCTACAATATCGATGTTGTCTTTATTTAAACCAGCAAAGTTAATCCTGCTACTTCCTGGCATATAAATGGCTTCTTCCTTAGCTAAGTTAAACACTTTTTCTTTTTCTATGCCTAAAAGAGAAAACATCCCATTGCCATGTATTAAAAAAGAAAAGTCTTTGGATGGATTCAATTTTGTAAGAGCATCTTTTAAAAGAACTCTCATAGAAATAATACGCTCGCGCATTTCATTAAGCTCATTTTCCCAGATGGATCGAAGATTGCTATCTTGTAGCACTGTTTTAATGAGCTCTGCCCCATGTCTTGGTGGGTTAGAATAGTTTCCTCTTATTAGGTTTAACCCGGAACTTCCTACGTTGTATGTACCGTTTTTACCATAAGCAAAAAAAGCGCCTATTCTCTCTCCATATAACCCAAAAGATTTTGATCCAGAGTAGGTAACAAACATCTCATGACCTTTGGATGCAAAATAACGTACTGGATAAGCATCTTCTTCTATGGAGTTTGCAAACCCTTGATAGGCAAAATCAAAGAAGGGAAGAAGCTCCCTTGCAAAGCAAAGTTTAGAAAGTTCCTGCCACATCTCATTTGTAAAATCACATCCCGTTGGGTTATGACAGCAAACATGTAAAACCAATACGCTTTTTTTCGGAATACTCTCTATAAACGAAGTGATCTCTTTAAAATCAAGAGCGTGGGTATCTGCATGGAAGTAAGGATATGATTTCACATCTAAGCGACTTTTAGCAAAGATCGCTCTATGATTTGCCCATGTTTGCTCTGGAACAAAAATAGGACAATTAAACTCTCTTGCTATCAGCTCTCCGGCTATGCGAAGTGCGCCTGTTCCCCCAACGCTTTGAAAAGAGAACATTTTATCTTTGTGATCTGTGTAAAAGTTTTTTCCAAAAACAAGTTCACCAACCAAGTCTAAATAAGCTACATCTCCACGCATAGGAAGGTACGTTTTGTGAACAGATAACGGAGCTATTTTTTCTTCGGCAAGAGCAATGCACTCCATGCGATTGGACTTTAGATTTTCATCTCGGTAAATCCCTACAGATAGATCTACTTTTTTTTCTCTTTTGTCTTCACTAAATTCTTTAGCAATTCCAAAAATGGGATCTGCTGGGTATTTTTGCGCATCTTCAAAAAACATCTTTCTACTTATTTGGATGATAAAGATTCATTATGAGTCTATATCGGTTAAAAAAAAAGGAGCTCTTGCCGCAAAAGGAAATTCTCCTATAAAATAGTGTAATCTTGGGGTGTTAGCTCAGTTGGTAGAGCGCAACGATGGCATTGTTGAGGTCAACGGTTCGACCCCGTTACACTCCATAATCTTACATATGATTTTGCGCATAATCGATCGCGCCAAGTAACGCTGTATTTTCATTTAAAATTATTTTTATTGGAATTTTTGAAAGCAACTCCTCAAACCTTCCCTTTTGTAAAAAAGCTTTCATAAATATGCCGCTTGTCATCTTATCTAATATCTTCGGCGCAATTCCACCACCAATGTAAAGTCCACCAATTGCCATCATTTTAAGAGCCATATTGCTCGCTTCGGCGCCATAGAGAGAAACGAACCAATCTAAGGTTTTTTCGAAGATGGAACCTTTTTCTTGCAATCCTTTTTGGGAAATAATCTTGGGTCCTTTTTTTTGGTCAATCGTATCTAAAATTTCTTTGGGAACCAATTCTTTTTCCACATCAACAAGATAAGAAAACAAATTGTAAAGACCATAACCCGACAGCGCTCTTTCATAAGAGACGTGGTTGAATTTGGATTGAAGATATTTAAGTAATTTAATTTCTCTATCATTGCGAGGAGCAAAGTCAGAATGCCCGCCCTCAGATGCAAAAGGAAAATGCTCTTTACCATTATAATAAAGGCCAGCCTCTCCAAGTCCCGTTCCAGCAGAAATTAAAGCTTGATTACCCCGAGCGTTTGAATCGCCTTTGTTTAGCACGAAGAATTCGTCGTCAGATAATGTTTTAATTCCATAAGCATTCGCTTCTAGGTCATTGATAAGAACAACTTTTTCAATGGAAAGCTCTTTTTGAAGTCTCGTTGATTCAATCACCCATGGAATATTGGTTGCGATTACTTTTTGATCTTTAATAGGCCCAGCTATTCCAAAGCATGCTTTTCCAATCGGGGCTTTTACATCTGATAAGAAGTCTTTTACAATCTCTTCCAGTGTCTTGAAATCCTGACTGGGGTATTTTTTTTCTTTTATTTTTTTGCCACTTTCACATAGCGCTAAGTGGGTTTTTGTCCCACCTATATCGCCGGCAAGTAAGTACTTTGTTTCCATGCTACCCAAATTGATTTGCATATGATACGATGAATCATTAAAGTCTGATCTTATAGATTTTTGAATTTAGATCACTAATTTTTATTTATTTCTAAACTGCAAGGAGATGACATGTCTACCCCAAACCAATCTGACAAAAAAAAGGCCCTCGAACTCGCTCTTTCTCACATTGAAAAACAATTTGGGGAAGGATCTATCATGAAACTTGGAAGCGGCTCTAGAGCAAAGGTAAGTGTCATTAAAACTGGCGCCATTACTCTTGATATCGCTCTAGGTATTGGAGGCGTACCAAGAGGAAGGGTTGTGGAAATATACGGTCCTGAGTCTTCTGGTAAATCAACACTTGCAACGCATGTGGTTGCCAATTGTCAAGCAAATGGCGGCACTGCTGCATACATTGACGCAGAACACGCACTAGATCCATCCTATGCTGAAAAAATCGGAGTTAATTTAAATGATCTTCTGATTTCTCAACCAAGTAGTGGAGAAGAAGCTCTTAATATCGCTGAAATGCTTGCAAGATCAAACGCTGTTGATGTCATTGTAATCGACTCCGTAGCAGCTCTTGTTCCTAAATCGGAGCTTGAGGGAGAAATTGGGGATAGCCACATTGGTTTGCAAGCAAGACTTATGTCGCAAGCGCTTCGAAAACTTACATCAACACTATCTAGAAGTAAAACATGCGCAATTTTCATTAACCAAATCAGAGAAAAAGTCGGTGTAATGTTCGGTAACCCTGAAACTACATCAGGTGGTAGAGCCCTCAAGTTTTACTCTTCTATCCGTTTAGACATTCGAAGAATTGGTAGCATCAAGGGAACCAATAACCAAGATGTGTTAGGTAACCGAGTAAAGGTAAAAGTTGTAAAAAATAAAATGGCCCCTCCCTTTAGAACAGCTGAATTTGACATCATGTTTAATGAAGGAATTTCAAAAATGGGATCTATTATTGATCTCGGATCTGAACATGGTATCATAGAGAAAAAGGGATCCTGGTATAGCTATAATTCTCAAAAACTTGGTCAAGGAAAAGAAGCTAGCAAAGAAGAGTTAAAAAAGAATCCAAAGCTTGCTGATGAAATAGAAAAGAAAATTATAGCCAAGTTAGACCCTGAAGAAGAAAAGCCAAAACAAAGCGCTGGCGCTGATGTTATTCAAGAATTACTCAACACTAAATAAGGTAGATATTCGGCGCAAAACATCCGTTTTGCGCCAATGTAAAGCGGTTTTACATCAGCTACTTCTTACAGCATCTAAGAGCTTTTCCTTAATTTCAGAAAAAACAATATGAGAGACTCTTAATCCCAGCAACTCCCTTTCAAAAGCCTCTATCTCCGCAAAGAAGATTTGTTTTGTTTCTTTAAGGCCCAAATGAAATGCAATATTCATAAGACCGCCAAGAGCCACATCTTTTTCCAAATCCTCAATATCATCGGCTATTTGAAATGCATTCCCAAAATGATAAGCAAGTTTTTTTACCTGTTCCATTTTACCAAGGTCTCCACCTCCATAAAGCCAACCAAGCGCAAGTGATACTTCAAAAAGAGTTCCCGTTTTTTTATACATTACATCATAGATAGATTCTTTAGTTTTACATGGTGAAAAAAGATCTAAATGTTGACCTGATGTTGCACCCTTAAGTCCAGAGCATCTAGAAGCAAGTTCCAAGGCAATTGAACATATTTTATTGGCATCGCTTGAAAAAGACGGTTTTTGCTGCATCAAAGCCCTAGATGAAGAGTGAATTTTTTCAAAGGCAAGAGTTAAGAGTCCATAACTGGCAAGAAGGGCCGTTGCCTCTCCAAACTTCTTATGTAAAGTAGGGCTTTCTCGTCGTAGATCAGCGTTGTCCATACAAGGCATGTCATCAGCTATGAGTGATGCGCTATGAAAAAGTTCTACAACAAGGGCTGGCTGTAACACATCTAAATCGTTTCCGAGTGCCTCCGCCATTGCCATCACTAAAACAGGGCGAAGCCTTTTTCCTGGAGATGATAACGAGTAGATACAAGCCTCTTTTAAAACTTTTGGAGCATCGATAGTTGGCAAAAATACATTTAAGTAATCGTTGAATTTCTGCTTTAAAGAAATTATAGGTGAGGTTGTAGTTAGCATTCATCCGCCGGATTGATTCGTTTACAGTGAGAGCTTCTAACGAAACATTGTACATTTTTGAGAAGCGCAGTTCCAGGATTTAATACAACGTTACATCCAATCTTGCAGCCATCTCCAATGATGGCGCCCATTTTCACAAGTCCCGTATCAATTTTTTTTCCTTCAAAGGTAATAAAAACATTTCCTTTATCATGACGAACATTGGCGCATTTCACTCCAGCTCCTAAATTAACCCCCTTTCCAATGATCGAATCCCCTACATAATTGAAATGAGCTAAAGATGCACCCGGCATGATAATAGAGTGCTTAACCTCTGAAGCATGTCCAACCCTTGCTTCACCTCCGATAACGCTGTATGGGCGAACGTAGCTGGCATGAGAGAGATGCGCTCCATCTAGAATGATGCAAGGTCCTTCGATATAAACAAATGGATCTATCGTTACATTTTTTCCGATGAACACACTTTCTTTGTTTTTGATGGCCACATTAGAAGGAATGGGACTATGCACGGAAAAGTCATACTTAGAAAAATAAGTCTTTAGGTGCAGCAAAGTTTCCCAAGGCGTTTCTTTAAAGAGATCTAGTAGATCTTTATCGATATCAAAAAAAGAAGTGATGTCACGGCTTTTCATATTTCCTAAATGGTTGCGGTTTTCCTCATGATCATATAAGGAGTTTATGAAAAAGCAATCTCTTTTTACCTTTCAAGAAAATACATTTCCACACTCTAAAGATAAGAATTATTTATATATATAAATATATATAGTCTTCTTTTGTCTCTGTGGGAATGTTGAAAAGCCCTACTTTTTACCCATGAAATTATTCTGTTCATAGTCTGTTGAGAACTTGTTGGTAACTGGCTATTTATCAACAAAGATTTCTAAATTGAATTTTTGAACGCGCTATAAACAGAGATATAAACAGAGTTATGAACAAGAAAAAAATCTGGGTGAGAGGATTCGAACCTCCGACCCCTAACACCCCATGCTAGTGCGCTAGCCAAGCTGCGCTACACCCAGATAATTCACAAAGATCTAAAATTGTAGGTATTAAGAAGAGATTCTGTCAATATAGATAAAAAACTTAAGGTTTTAGAATGATAACGCTTCATAAAAGTTGGCATGCTGTTTTAGAGCAGGAACTTCAAAAAGAGTATGTCACAAAATTAAAAGAGTTTTTGCTACTTGAAAAAAGAACTGGTAGACAGGTGTTTCCGAAAGACGAAGATGTTTTTAACGCTTTCTCAAAAACGCCCTTTGAAGATGTAAAAGTGGTTATTATGGGGCAAGACCCCTATCATGGAGTGGGTCAAGCTCATGGACTTTCTTTTAGCGTGCAAAATGGAGTTAAAACTCCTCCTTCGCTACAAAATATCTATAAAGAGCTTGAGTCGGATCTTGGTATTCCAAGAGCATCTCATGGTTGCTTGGAAAATTGGGCAAAACAAGGTGTTTTGTTATTAAATGCGACGCTTACTGTTCGAGCGCATAATCCCAAATCTCATTATGGTGTGGGCTGGGAAAAATTTACAGATGCAGTCATTGAAAAACTTGTACAACGAGAAGATCCCCTAGTATTTATTCTTTGGGGGAATTCAGCAAAAGAAAAATGCGAGACGATTATTTCTCAGGTAAATCACCCCCATTTAGTGCTCAGTTCTGCGCACCCATCCCCATTTTCAGCTACAAAGTTCTTTGGAACAAAGCCATTTTCAAAAGCAAATGACTTCTTGCAAAGAAGCGGTAAAACGCCTATTGATTGGAGAGTGGATCTAACATAAAAAAATGAGGCTATGGAAGGCAGCACTCCCGCGAAGAAAGGATCGATCTTTTCTATTTTTTTTACATTTGCTGTAGATAACTTGGGTGCAACCATTGTCTTCCCGATCTTTGCTCCCCTTTTCTTAAAATCTTCACAAGGCTTGATTACAACAGGGACTTTAGCTCATAGAACAATTTTACTCGGATTGTTTCTGGGCATATTCCCCTTTATGCAATTTCTATGCGCTCCACTACTTGGTGAATATGCAGATAAAAAAGGTAGAAGAAGCGCGCTTATTGTAACGACGCTATTTACTTTAGTTGGATTTATCCTAAGCGCTTATAGCATCCATAAACATCACCTAATCCTTCTTTTCTTCTCTCGATTAATTATGGGAATGGGAGCGAGTAATTTATCAATTTGCTTATCAGCGCTGTCTGATATTAGCCTCTGTGAGAAGTCAAAGGTGCGTTTATTCAGCTATGGATCTGCGATTGCCGGTCTTACATTTATATTGGGTCCTTTTGTTGGAGGAAAGCTTTCCGATCCCAATGTAAACCCACTCTTTACGCCAGCTTTTCCTATGTTTATTGGCGCTGTTTTAACCTTTGTAAATGCTTTTTTCTTAATCCTATTTTTTGAAGAGACAGCTCACCCCAAAAGAAAAGTTCATTTTGATTTAATAAAAAGCTTTCATAACATCCAGATTGCCTTTAAAACTCCGAAGTTACAAAGAAGTTATTTAATTTATTTTTTTTATCTATTTGCCTGGAATATGGTTTTTCTGTTTACGCCAGCTTTTTTTGTACAAAATTTTCATATCTCCAATTCAACCATTGGAGATATCTGCGCACTTATGGGAGTATGTTGGATTTTAGGAACCTTTGTTATTAATAAAGCTCTGCAAGGTATTTCCCATAAAAAAGTACTTTTTGTGGCGACTCTTGCCTTTTCAGCTATGTCCTTTTTTATTTTTTATCCAACAAAAATGGATAATGTAATTGTTATTCTTGGGATTGCGACTGTTTTTTCTGGTTTGATATGGCCCCTTTGCACAGGCGCCATATCAAACTCAGCAAGTAAAGAAATGCAAGGAAAAATTTTAGGTCTAAGCCAATCAATGCTTTCTCTTACGATGATGTTATCGGCAGTTATTGGGGGGTTGTTTTTACATAAACACTCTAGTATCCCCTTTATCTTAGCCGCTGTATCTTCTTTAATAGCTTGTTTTTTTGTAACAAGAACGAAAATTTGATCCTTTCAAAAGTCTATCCCTCTATAATATCCCAAAAAAGGAAAGTTAATGGATCCGTATTTAGAGCTTTTTCTTACGCAAGCTGAAAAGAGCATCTCTTTTACTAATAAAT
This sequence comes from Chlamydiota bacterium, assembly GCA_021772245.1. Lineage (GTDB taxonomy): Bacteria > Chlamydiota > Chlamydiia > Chlamydiales > Simkaniaceae > JAJFMG01. Next base: position 14,748 of record JAJFMH010000031.1, read on the forward strand.
TAAAAGATGCTTCGCATGAGTTATCTAATAGATATCGAGAGCAAGACCAAACCCTCTTACTTAAAGAAGATCGTGAGGCTTATTTAATAGCAAGGCTCCCTGCAACCCTTGCAGTTTTAAAGCATGTGCTTGCGATTTTAGCCGCAAAAATAGATCCAAATGAAGTTTTATCCTATGTCGATTTGGGAGCAGCATTTGGCGCAAGTATTTTCCCTATGTACGAGCTTTTTCCAAAGCTGCAGTCAGTCACATTGATCGAAAGAGACCCCATTTTTTATGAGATGGGTAAGAAACTTGTAAAATGCACAAAACATCCACTTTTATCTGTAATAGATTGGAAAAAAGAGGATTTTACAAAAGCAAATATAGACAAAGTAGATCTCGCTCTATTTTCATATTCAATTGGAGAAATCGATCAAAAACTAGCTCTATCACTTCTAGATGACATTATTCCACAGACAAAAAAGTTTCTGGTGATAATAGAACCTGGAACACCCGCTGGATTTACAAGGATAGAAAAAATTAGAGATTATCTTATTACCAAGGGGCTACATATGGTAGCGCCCTGTCCTCATATGCGTAAATGTCCGATGGAAAATGGAGATTGGTGCCATTTTTTCAAAAGAGTAGAAAGATCTTCTCTCCATCGAAAAATCAAACAGGGAGAAAAAGGTTACGAAGATGAAAAATTTTCTTACCTTGTTTTTTCTAAAAAACCAGCTCCCCTCCCAGCAGCTCGAGTACTGCGTCATATAGAGAAAAGAAAAGGTCATATGTATATGACGCTATGCGGCCAAGATGGACTTGAGAAAAAAATTATTTCAAAAAAAGATAAAAATGTTTTTAAGGTTGTTAAGAAGCTCAAATGGGGCGATGAGTTTAATTAAATAAATTGTTTTTGTTAATTTCAATAACCTTCTTTGTTATAATTGTAGCAAAATTAAAAACCTTGGTTTATTAAAGATGTATTATAAAAGTTATTTGCAATTCTTAAGTCAAATGCAGTCTGGTAGCGCTATTGATTTGCAAATCGAGGGATGTAGTATTCAAATCTTTATTGATATAAAGAAAAATTTTTGGAAGATATCAAGCGTTGTATACAACGGATATGGTGAGCTTTCGCCTTTTATAGAGCAGAGCATAGGATCTTTATATAGGTTAAATGTAGAATCATGTGGGCTCTATCTTAAAGTGTGTGAAAATGCTGGAACTGTAACTATTTACAAGGATGTGAAGCCAGTATCTGGCTACATTTTATTCAAACAAATGATGCAAGAGTATGTAGCATCGGCACTTCTTTGGACAGAAACCCTAAAAGATGATTCCTTAATATTGGACCTAGTCTAAATATAATGGTCAATAATAACGTTGTCTGTGCGTTGCAGCCTAAGAGGAGCTCTTCTTTCTTTTTTTTGGAGTCGAAAACTCCAAAAAAAAGGCTGTGATTGGAGTTGATAACTCCAAAAAATTGACTTAAGATGATGTTATGTACGAAAGATTTTTAAAAGCCCCCTTAGGTTTGATTCCAGTTTTTTCCTGTTTGGTCCAAGAGGAACAGGAAAAACTTCATGGTTAAAAGAGACTTTTCCGAATGGATTGTTTTTCGATTTATTATCTATGAATACCTACTTAGAGTTTCTGCAAAATCCATCGTGCTCGGAAGAAAAAATTTCAAGTGGCTTTGATGACTAGATCGTTATTGATGAAATCCAAAAGATTCCAGATCTTTTAAATGAGGTACATCGGCTCATAGAAAAACATAAATACCGATTTATTTTGACGGGGTCTCGCGCGAGGTCTCTACGAAGGAAAGGTGTAAATTTAATAGCAGGTAGAGCCCATTCCTATAAAATGTTTCCTTTGACGGCAGCTGAAATTGGAGCTGATTTTAATCTGAGTGACTCGATTCAATGGGGTAATCTGCCGTCCGTTGTGGAAAATAAGCCAGCCGCTCAAGAATATTTATCTTCCTATATGGGAACTTACCTGCGTGAGGAAGTCCTCCAAGAAGGATTAACCTGAAGTATAACTTCATTTGCACGATTTTTAGAAATCGCATCTTTTTCTCAAGGAAGTGTTTTGAATGTTTCAGAGGTTGCCAGAGAATGCAAAACAGAGCGCAAAGTAGTGGAAAATTACTTTACTATTTTAGAAGATTTACCTATCGCAACAAGGCTTCCTGTTTTTACAAAAAAGGCAAAACATAAAACAGTTGTTCACCCCAAATTTTATTATTTTGATGCTGGTGTTTATCAGACAATTCGTCCTAAGGGCCCTTTAGACACGCCAGAATTGATCGGAGGCACTGCCATTGAAACTCTTGTATACCAAGAATTACGCGCTATCAATGAGTATGAGAGGCTAATTATGAGATTTATTTTTGGAGAACTGTAGACCAACAGGGAGTTGATTTCATTTTATATGGGGAGAATGGGTTGCTGGCAATAGAGGTAAAAAGCTCCAAAACAATCCACTCCTCTGATCTTAGAGGGCTTAAATCTTTTAAAAAAGAATATCCAATCGCAAAATTATTCCTATTTTATGGGGGAAAGAGCCCAATATATCGAGATGGTATTTCAATATTACCGTTGGATAAAGTTTTAAAAGACCTACCTCAATTTTTAAAGTCACAATCAATGGAATGAGTCGCTAATTTTTCCTTTTGTGTAAGAGAGAAAAACACTACACTCCCCTAATATACAAAATACTAAAGTGAATGATGAGAAGATCTTATGTTGCTCTAATTACCCCTTTTACTATTGATGGGGCTGTTGATTTTAATACTTATAGAAAACTAATCCATTTTCAAATTGAAAATGGAACAGATGGAATCGTTATTCTTGGTACTACTGGTGAAAAACCAACACTTACTAAAAATGAGCAAGTAAAGCTTATTGATGTTGCAATTGAAACAGCAAACAAAAAAATTCCAATCATTGTAAATACAGGAACAAACTGCACTCGTGAATCTGTGCTCATGACGCAGACTGCAAAAGAAAAGGGAGCAGATTTTGCAATGGCAGTTGTCCCCTACTATAATAAACCTGAAGCTCGAGGAATCCTTGCGCATTTTTCTGCAATTGCAAAAGTTGGACTTCCTCTCATTTGTTATCATCATCCTGGAAGGACTGGAACACTTTTGTCCTCGGAGACTCTTTTAGAAATTTCTAAAACCCCAAATATTATTGGAATTAAAGAAGCATCTGGAGACTTAGAACTCATCAAGCATTTAGCAGAAAATCAAGTGAATCTTTTTTCAGGTCATGATGATCTGTTTTTACAGCAGCGAAAATTAGGGGTAGAAAGCTCTATTTCAGTTATAGCCAATGCCTACCCTACCTTTTGGAAACAAATTGTTTCTAACGACAGTTGCGAGCTTTTTAACGAGTTAAAGTCCTTGATTGATGCCCTTGGGATTGAGAGTAATCCACAAGGGATCAAGTGCGCTATGAATGAGCTCGGTCTTTGTGAAAACATTCTTCGGTTGCCACTTACCTGTGTAGAAAAAGAAACTGAAGATAAAATCAAAAAAGTGGTTCGAATTAGCGCTGTTGAACAATTTGTGACTGAGAATTTTAACTTCAGAACAAAGGTAGATTAAAAAAATATTTGAGGAAGTGTTGACTTACGTGCAAAAACTGCCTAAGAGACATCCTGCTGAAATAGATGCTTCAAGCCTAAAAGTTGTTGCTTAAAGTACGAAAACTCGGAGAAAGACACTAGTAACACTGATTGCTAAGGCGCCTCCTCCAGCAAATACATACCCAGTCAAATTTCGTGTGTGATTGCTTTGCCATCCAACAAGGTATTTCATTGGTACAAAAAGGTGCATATTGGATCTTATTGCTGCCGTTAGTTCGGTAAGTTTTTGGTTAAAATGTAAAAGTGCTTGAGGATCTGAAGCAAGCTCTATTCTTTTCTGTTCAATAAGTTGGTCAACAAATCTGGAGCCCCAGACTAGGTTCGTGTTATTCCATTGGAAACCTATAAGTCTTTCATATTCATCTAGACTCTGTTGAAAGGAGTTCTTTTTTATATTCGAAAATATATGTGCAGCGACAAGAGCTAATACACATGTTCCACCGATCATGGCTCCAGCAAGAGAAACTGGGAGGACTGCTGCAGTGTATGGAGCTCTAGCAGCTACTGATAATAGTACGCCTGCGAATTTAGTAACGGATGTTGTTGCATAACACCCAGTGACAATCGGTTTAATGAGTAGATTATTGGTCTTGATTGCATGCCTTACTAGTCGAGTTCCATCATACAAATGCCCCATCGTATAATACTCTGGGCATTCTCTTACGGTAAACTGATTGTTTAAAGTTCCATAAATCGATCCCATAATAATCGGAAGTGCGATCATTTGAATTGCAGGTACAGGAATAAATGCGGCTCCAGCTGCAAGAAGGGTTAGACCCAGGGAGTCGTAAACAATTTCACGAGTTTTAACCGAATTGGAAAGTACTGTATCCTCAGAGCCTGTAAACAAATTTGTAATTTTTTCCCCTGCATGCCAAGTAATCAAGCCGACGTTTGTAGAAGCTAAGGAAAAAGCATCATTTACAAACTGCACAGTATCGAAAATAGTTTTTATTATTGAAAAAACAACACAGATGGGAACTCTAGAGAGATGGCTTAGACATGTTGATGCATCGATTGATCCATTGCAAAATCTAAATGTTTCCCCAAGGATAGCAAAAGGTGAAGCAACGCAAATTGTTATGGATTCAATTAGTGAAGAAAGATAGAGAAGCGGTTTTCTAGGAATTTCATGGATATTTCTTTTGAAATCATCACAAAATATTGCGCTCTGTGCTACGGTTATGTCGTCTGATATGCGTTCATACTCGGATCGATATCATGGTAACAAAGATCTCCGTTGGAGATTTCCCCAATTGGAAATTTGCTCCAACAAGCTTATTGAAGGTTCAGTTGGTCTTACCATAATTTCCTAAAACAACTAAAATTAATTATTTCGAGAATTATTAAATCTATTTAATTTTAAGTCAATAATTATAATTTATTTATTTCTGAAAAATGATATAAATTTTTTTTGGAGCTTAGATATAGAGAAGAGAAAACTTACTGTTCTCAAAAAAAGAAGGGGTCTATTTCTCGCTTCCGCCTAACAAATTTATTTATTAACAAGGCTGGTTCGCATTCCAATCCTACGATAGAGTGTTTCTTACTAATTTAAAAACTTTCACTCATCTTTTATAGAAAACCTTAATTTGTATTAAGAAAGTCAGGACATAGGCTTTGAAAGTGGGTGGTCAGATTCTGAATATACACTTCTCTGTTCTACTGTAGAATATTTGTTTTCAGGATTACCAGACTCCACAAAAGATATACAGAAAGCATATGCAATTTTTTGAAGGCCTACGTGATCCTTTACATCTTCTCGCAAAGGATTCGCAACTTCTTGCAAGGCTCGCTGAATTTTACCATTCAATAAATATGAGTTAAAACCTGGCTTGTTTTGTAGTAACTTAGTGAGTTCTAAGCGACAAGGTGGTGGAGCATTAAAGAGAAATGGATGAGTCAGGGAGGTATTTAATTCAAAATTGTTTAAGGCATCTTTCAAACCTTCTTGTGTCTGTATAGCTTGATAAAGCGCAACTATGGTTTCAATTTGGTGCTCGTTCTGGTTGCTCTCAGGTAGTAAGTAATTTATTGAAGCTGACCAATTTTCATCTTCGAATACCTGGTTATTCGAGATAGTGTCTAAAAAAAGATTTATGAGCTCATCTTTCTTCTCATCTGCTATAAATGGAATAATTGCAAGCGTCGCTCCAATAGGAAAACACAAATGAATTTCAGCAGCCATATAAAACCTCTTTTGTTCATTAAATTATAATAACTAATCTTACTAGTTGTTATCAACGATAATTAATTTTTATTAAAATGAAATAATTTATTTATTTTTTTCTGGTTTTTGTAGAAGTAAAATCATTATCCAAATCGTACTCTTTAAGTAAGGATAAAATAGGAGATAGCTCTTTTTTTCTAAATTTTTTGCATATATTGCTTATGGGAGTGTTTCCTTTTTCATCGCTTATAAAAAGATACTCGACCATCTGAAGGTTTCCTTCCCATGGACCAATTTGTTCAATGATTGTACGCATCACATCTCTGAGATCGTGGGTATCTTCACAAAAGTCAATGGCTACATTGATTAGGCTCTTAATTGGGTATTTTTCCCTTATTTCTGGAAACAATTTCCAAATGGAAAAAAGAAGATCTGTTTTGGCTTCCCACATAGCATACGTAAATGCGTCTGGGCTTCCATAGCAAGATTCGTTGATGGAAACAGGACATTGTTTTAAGGATTGTATCGTCAAATCATCGGTTGCAAAGGCAAGTGGTGGAAGCCCATCAAACTCTTCAAAATATCCAATTCCCATGCCCGGAGTGTATAGAGGTAGGTTGCTTTTTGAAATACCGGGTTTGGCAAGCGAATTAAAAAATATTTTAGCGCTTAGAATTTGTTTTGAGCCGGGGAGTACTGGAAACCGGTTAAAGCCAACATCACTGATGTTCGAAAAATCTCCACCTGTTGAGACACTTACCTCAATGCCATAAGGGTATTCTTTCCAGAGCTCCTTCAATTGTAAAACCAGGTTGTTATGTCTACGACTTACTGCGATATGAACGATGCTTGCTACATAGTCCACTTGCTCTTCACCTAAAGTTATAATAAATGGCAGTGTTGCCAAATGAGGAAGTGCAATTGTTTCTATTACATCTAAAAGTTCCTTTTCAGCGCTGCCTGAATCTTGAGCATAGAGAGCACATGAAAGAGCAAATATTTTTTGAATGGTTGATGAAAGAGGAAGGTTTCCAAGGTCAACCGTAACCAAATTGGACCATTGAATCTCTGACCCTATTTTATTTTTCTCAACTTGAGAGTGGAAGGTTTTTAAATATGTATCTTGTTTTTCTTCTGGCAATAAGGGAAAAATAGCCAGCATAGCTCCCAAAGGAAGCATAGAATTTGCGGTAGCAGCCACAATAATCACCGAGTAAATTATAATAAAAAAATTCTACTCTTTTAAAAAGTTTGGTTAAATATTAAATATTTATTTTATAGTAGCGTGTAAAAATAGAATGTAGTTTGTAACTCTACTTATTAACTTAGATGGATGTGTCAGTGCGGATTTGCTTAAGCTCATCTTTTGGAAAATTTTCATTATCCCAAAACATCACAAGCTCATTATTGATGTACTTTTTGTAAAGCCTAGAAGCTTGGGTATGAACAATGTGAGGATCTTTGACTTGGGAAGCATCTTTCAAGTGAGAAGCAATAGCAAGATAGGTCAGAGGCATGTCTAATATACTTGCCTCGGTTTGTTTAAGTGCGATATCTCTTAGAACAGCTTGATCCCAGACTTCGCTTCTCTCTTTAGCTGCTAAGCTGGTTTTACAAGAGCTTATCCAGTTTTTTATTAAGGTTATAGATTTTTCAGAATAATTACAAAATAGTGTACTGGTTCTAAGTTTGGAAGGATGATCATTGGGTAGATCATGATCTATAAAAGCGCACATATCGCAAGTTAAATCATTGAAAAAATTAAGTGGCTTTACAATATAACCATCCACATCGATCCACAGAACTGGTTTTTGATACTGCTTGAGTTTTTCTAGAATAAAGTCAGCTTTATAACAGCAATTTTTTTCCCAAGAACCAAGGGATGTAAAACCTTCGATCACAAATTCTAAATCGAAATTTTTGCAAGACTCAATGAGGTCTAAAGCCTCTTTTTCATAGGGAGTGTCTTTGGTAAAGCATGATACGATAAGTGGCTTTACCATTTAGATCTCGATGTTTGGTTCTTGGTATTTGTTAACAAGCTTAGATTCAAGCAGAGGATCGATTTCCTCTTTGAGGAAGTGAATTGTTTGCTCTTCTGATAATCCAGTAAAGTTGCAGAAATCTATGATTTGATTGATTTCATCTATGCTTAGATCGATTGCTTTATCTTTGCCAATCAGATCAAGGAGATTTTCTGTATCATTACCGTTATTGATGTCATCTTGAATCTTTTTGGCATGGTTTTTAATGCGAAGATGAATATCTTCTCGGTCTTGCCCTTTTTTTACGCAGGCAATTACAAGATCTTCTGTAATAAGAAAAGCAAGCTTTTCTCTTAAATGTTTTGCCATGACTTTTTCGTGTACATGGAGCCCATCTATGACAAAGCATGCTAAGTTTAAAATACTATCAGCTGCTAAAAAGCTTTCGGCAATGCTCATGCGTCTATTTGCGGAGTCATCAAGTGATCGCTCTAGCCACTGCAAGGACGCTGTATAGTCGGCATTTTCTTTGAGAGAGATTAAATACCTTGCAATGGAACAGATGCGCTCAGAAAGGATTGGATTGCGTTTATAGGCCATTGCAGAAGATCCCACTTGCTCTTTTTGAAAAGGCTCTTGTACTTCCTTCGTGTGGGAAAGAAGTCGAATGTCTGTTGCCATTTTATGAAGAGTTATACCAATGCCAGATAGTAGTGATTGCAATCTTGCATCTTGTTTTCTGGGGTATGTTTGAGAGGCTATCGTAAAGGATTTGTCAAAACCCATCTTGTTTGAAAGGAGTTCGTCGAGTTTATTTACTTTGGATGCGTCATTTTCAAATAGCGCTAGAAAAGAGCTTTGGGTGCCAGTGGCACCTTTTACGCCTAAGAAGGGGAATGAGTTTAAATACGCCTCAATATCCCTGCAATCAAAAAGTAGATCCTGCATATACAAACATATTCGTTTGCCAAAAGTCGTGGCTTGAGCGGGCTGAAAATGCGTATATGCGAGACATTTTGTACCTTTATGTTTCAAAGCTACATGATTTAGCTTTGAAAGAAGCAATATGCATTTTTCTTGGATGATTGATAGGGCTGATTTGATTTGAAGTAGATCTGTGTTATCCATTACGTAGGAAGAGGTAGCTCCAAGATGAATGATTGATTTGGCTGAAGGTGCAACGTCTGCAAAAGCTGCAATATGAGCCATTACTTCATGACGAAACTTTTTTTCATAGGTGGCAACCTTTGCAAAATCAATATTTTCGATGTTTTTTTCCATTTCATCGATTTGCTTATTTGAAATATTTACCCCTAGTTCTTTTTGAGCATTTGCAAGAGCAATCCAAAGTCTTCGCCAAGTAAGGTATTTGTTTTTTTTAGAAAAAATTTTGTTGATTTCATCACTTGCATATCTTGTAGCAAGGGGAGTCTCGTATCTATCCATAGATTTAGTTGCTCCTAAGGGCCTCAAGAAGACCTGAGAGCAGAGTTGTGATTTCTTGTTTTTCGCTTTGAGAGGGTTTGAAGTCTTTGTGGCTTATTACTTTTTTCACTTCACGAAGTAACTTAATAGAATTTTTGGCTTTTTTTGATTTTCGTTTATCTTCTATGGAAAGGGGAAATGCTTCTTGGATAGTGCTTAGAAGCTGCTTTTTGGTTTCACCGTTGTACTCTAAAATGATTTCTTCTTTTTTCTGCATATCTCCCTGTCTCGAAGAAAGGGTGTAGACGGCTTGTTTGGGAAGTTCCATCATTTTAACCTGGAGGGGAGGAGAGAGAGTTTGATAAAACTCAAAGTATTGCAAAAAATTATAAGGCGTTTGTCTATTACCGTAGGTATGTATCAGCCAAGCAGAAAATGCTCCATCTGTATAATTTAAAAGAAGTTTTTGCGCTTTTTGTATGCGCTCACCATGTAAAATAATGGACTGAGAGTGGATTGCCTTTACTTCTGATGTAAGTGTTGAAAGAATGCCTAGGTCGTGTTTTAGGTTAGAAGAATTTCTGGCATGTTTTTCTAAGAGCGTTTGCAATGGAAGAAGGTCTTTTTCTTCAATTGGGTTTACATTAAAAACACCTGAAAAACTAGAAAGAGAGCCAGATGTACTTCTTTCTGCAAGTTCATCCATTTTTGCAGACTTTGCAACGGATGATTTAAGCCTCTGTAAAAGCATAGAGCCTTTTTTATCTACCATAGCTTAGCTCCTAATGTAAAGCCGCTTTACATTCCATTTTTTCAAGAAGTTCTTTTGTAAGAGCTTCAAAATCATCAGCAGCTCTAGATTTTGGGAAAATAGAAAAGATGGGTTTACCGTGGATTGCAGATTCAGATACAGCAATATCTCTTCTGACTTTTGTGTCTAAAACTTTTCCAGGAAAGGTAGATTCCACAACCTCTAAAAACGTTTCATTGTTTTTACCTCTATGATTCCAAAAAGAAAGAGCAACCCCAAGTACTTCAAAAGGGTGTCTTTTTGCAATGTAGTGCATAAAGTATGAAAGTCTTTGCAGACCTTTGATACTGTAAAATTCAGGGGTTGCGCAGACAAGAGAGTAATCTGAGGCAATAAATGCTGATTCAGTCAGCCAACAAAGAGATGGGGGAGTGTCGATTAATACATAGTCATAATCTAGATGCGCTAAACTTTCTTTTAGCCTTTCATGAGAATATCTATCTTGAGCGAGAACACCAGTAACTTCGACCCTTTCAAGCCAAGTATCAGCTGGAATTAAGTCCAAGTTTGGAATGTCGGTTTTGAGAATGACTTCTTCTACTGTTTTCTTTTTTTGCAGAACCGCAGCCATACTTTCATGACTATCGGGATCAAAACCAAATCCGGCAGTAAGGTTTGCTTGGGCATCAAAATCAATAAAAAGTACTTTCTTACCATGGAACTGAGCGAGAGCGCTTCCAAAATTTAATGAGATTGAAGTTTTACCTGTTCCACCTTTAAAACTACTGACTGCAATGGTAATCATCTTTTAATCCTACTGTTCTTTCGTGTCTTCCATCATCGAATGCAAACTCTGAGTGTTATATTCTGTTTCAATTGTTGCAAGGAATTTTTCAAGTGTTAATTCCCCGTGGACGATGTTGTTTCTCGTTCTAACATTAATCGATTTATTTTCCATCTCTTTATCGCCAATTGTCAGCATATAATTGATTTGAAGAAGTTGCGCTGTGCGCACCTTCTTGCTTACAGATTCATTGGAAGAATCTATTTCGCAAATAATGCCAGCTTTTTCGATACTTCTTTGAACTTCTTTTGCGTAAGATAAATGTCTGTCAGCAACATTTAAAATGCGAACAGGTCTTGGATTGATCCATAGAGGGAACTTTCCTGCAAAGTGTTCAATGATAATTCCAAGGAATCTTTCAATCGACCCAAAGATTGCTCTGTGGATCATCACAGGCCTTTTCATTTCACCATCATGGTCAGTAAAATGTAGGTCAAACTTTTGAGGTAAGGACATATCTAGTTGGATTGTACCACACTGCCATGACCTCTCAAGGCTATCTAAGATATGGATATCAATCTTAGGTCCATAAAATGCGCCGTCACCTTCGTTGATTGTATACGGAGCGCCCCACTCATCTAAAGCGTCTTTAAGGCCAGCTGTTGCTACTTCCCACTCTTCATCGGACCCAATGGTTTTGGATTTTTCAGGTCTTGTAGAAAGCTCTAAGACGTACTTTAAACCAAAAAGAGAGTAACATCTATCAGCAAGCTCTAATACTCCAAGAATTTCTTCTTTAATTTGACTAGGCGTCATGAAAATATGCGCATCATCTTGGTGGAAACTTCTTACTCTAAAAAGTCCATTTAATGAACCCGAAAGTTCATGGCGGTGCACATGTCCAAATTCAGCAATCCGTAGAGGAAATTGACGGTAACTATGAGATTTGGATTTGAAGTAAAGCATGCAACCTGGGCAGTTCATAGGTTTTAAAGCAAATTCTTTTTCTTCGATACTGGATAGGTACATGTTCTCTTTGTAATGATCCCAATGCCCTGATGTTTCCCAAAGGCTTTTGCTGACAAGTTGTGGTGTGAGAATTTCTTCATAATTACAGTCTCTATGAAGCTTTCTCCAAAAGGAGACAAGCTGATTCCACAGGATTGATCCTTTTGGATGAATAAAGGGCATACCCGGAGCTTCTTCATGGAAAGAAAAAAGATCGAGTTTGTTTCCAAGTAAACGATGATCTCTTTTTTTTGCTTCTTCCAACTGGTGTAAATATTTTTTTAAATCTTCTTTGTCTGGAAAGGAAATGCCGTAAATACGTGTAAGCATTTCTCGATCAGAGTCACCACGCCAATAAGCGCCGGAGGTTTTCATAAGTTTAAAGGCTTTGATTTTTCCGATATTAAATAGATGGGGGCCGCGGCATAGATCAAAGAATTCGCCTTGTTTATAAGCAGAAAACTCTCCGTTTTCATCAAATCCATTGATAAGTTCGCATTTATAAGGACTGTCTTTGAAGGCTTCAAGAGCTTCTTTTTTGGAGGCAAATACAGATCTTTCGGTTTTGTGATTTTCTGATATAATTTTTTTGATTTCTTTTTCGATTTTTTTGAAATCATCTTCAGAAATCTCTAGGTTTGCAAAATCATAATAAAAGCCTTTTTCAATGGGGGGGCCAATTGTTGGTTGAGCTTTGGGATACAGTCGAAGGATTGCTTGTGCTAGAACATGCGCTGAGGTGTGCCAAAAGACTTCTTTACCGAGATCTGATTCAAAGTCGAAGAATTCAACGTTATCTCCATCGTTTAAACCTACACTAAAGTCTTTTTGGTCTCCATTTATTGTAGCGGCAACGCCTTGGTGCGGCATGGTTAGCTTAAGTTTTTCACTTAGAGTTTTTAACGTAGAGCCTTTCTCTAACTCAATTTTTTCCCCTTTTACCAAAACAATCATGATCTAAGTTTTCCTATATTTGCATTAGAGCTCAAGGATACTTTATAGAAGAAAAAAGGAAAAGAAAGAAGGCTACTTTTGTAAAGCCAAACAATTTTTGATTTTGGAAAAAGCTGTTACTATAGAGCTATTCTTTAAATTATTTTTCATTATAGACTGTCGGTTGATTTGAAAAAAAAGAGGATTCCTTCATGAAACGCTCAATTACGCTGTTTTTTTCCCTATGTGTATTTTTTATCACACCTATTTTTTGCGGGTGTAATTTCATAAATTTTGAAAAAGATGGTATCTCATATGAATGGAATCGCTTTTCAGATATTTTGGGTGTAAGAAGTGTTTATCTAAATAGCTTTTCTCATAGCTACCGTAATGTTGCTCCAAATGCTCTTAAAACAGACAGTATTAAAAATTTTTTACTTCATGAAATTGATCAAGAAATTGAAATTCTCAGAAGTCAAAAAATCGACACTTGCTTTTTGATAGCTAAGGATCATGGTGATGTTATCGGCTTTTTCTCATTTGACTTATCACAGTACCCGGAGAATATTTTCATCAGAAAATCGGCGATTCGCACCGATTATAAACGGATGCATATTGGATCAAATATCCTCAATGGTATTTTGAATGAAAATAGAGATCTTTATAGACTTGTTTGCGCCGTGCGAAGAATAAATTTAGAAGGGCTTTATTTCTTAGATTCATTTGGCTTTAAAGTAGCAAAAAATATTCCTGCAAACCAAGACAGCTCAAATGCAACCCACGAAAATAGTCCAAGGCAGTCGTTAGGTATCAACAATATACTTCTTGCTCCTTTAGTGTCAGATCCGTTTGCTCAAAAGGAGATAGAGCCTTCGATGCATGATCGAAATTTTAGCAAAAAAATCTACCGAACTTTGGAATATGTAAATCCGCTTTACATTCCGAATTCTTAAGGAATCCATGCGACGGTTTTTAAAAGCACTCCTTGTTTTGTGGCATGCATCTCTTCTAGCATCCTACGTAGGTAATCCAGCTTTGCCGGATCTACCTGAATATGGCATCTTCATAAAAGAAGATGCGCCTCTTGGGTTTAGCTCCTCATACATTGGAGAGTATTGTTTTAACAGTAAGATGGAGTGGCAAGAGGGTCCTTCGACAAAGGTAGATGAATCAAAGTTCTTCCTGCAGATGGGAGAGTTTTCTTTTAATTTTATCAACCGCATAGAGCCTTATTTTGCACTTGGAGCTTCTTCTTTTGATATTAAAGATAATCGGGGCCCACTTGGAAAGGTAGATCTCACAACAAAAAGCAACTTTACCTGGAAGGTGGGTAGTAGAGTAAGTCTTCTTTATTTCAAAAAGGTTAATTTGGGAATAGAGGCATCGTTTTTACAAACAAATAGCCACGTTGATATTTTGAAGGTGAATACGGTGAGAGTTAAAAAACCAAAGGACTTTTCTTATAAAAAGTGGCAAGTTTCAATGGGAGTCACATACCCTCTGAGTTGGTTTCATCCATATGTTGGTCTTTCCTATCAATCATTTCGCTCTGAAATACAAAACATTGAACTTGAGCCAAAAAATCACATAGGTCCCTATGTTGGTTTTACAGCTAATCAAAATAAATTAGGCTCCCTTAGTATTGAGGGGCGGTTTGTCAATGAAACGGCAATTACACTAGATGCAAAACTTCGATTTTAAGCGCTTTCTTCTTTTTGCAATTTAACGTATTGTTTTCTATAGTTTTTCCATCTTTATTAATCTGAAAACGAAACGCATAAATGCATACGAAATTTCATTCTTTTTTTTCAAAAAAAACAATAGGCCTTGCTTTTTCATTTTTTCTTTTGGCAGCAGGCTTCCTGTATTCTATTGACGAGACCTCTACAGAAGATATCGATATTGAAGCGCTTCGTGACTGGGTGAATACAAAAAGACAAGTTACGGTAAAGGAGCTTGGTGGAAATTTATCGATTAGTGGCGAGGTCAGAACTGAAATGCAAGTCACAAGTGAAAAAAGAAACGGCATCAAACAACGAGGCGCCAATGGCGCTGTTTCTGGCGTGCCAAGTAAAACCTACGATATTGAAGTAAACCTTCTTCTTGATTATCGAACGGATCGAACTTGGGCAACTGCTAAGATTGAGTTCGATGATAATGCAGGAGCTATTTCCGGTGACTTTAGTGGTATAGCCCTAGAAAGAGCCTTTCTAGGTTTTCGAATGATCAACAAGGATACTTTTACGGTTGATTTAGAATTTGGACGAAGAAACTTTGGGTATACATTTGATTCTCGCATCGAATTTGGATCTTTTATGGATGGCATTATGTTTAAGTATGATCATGCTTTTGATAAAGCAGGTGACTTCTATTTCCACGGCGGCCCATTTCTTATCGATGAAAGAGATGATCACTACGGCTACGTGGGAGAGTTTGGGCTGCTTAATATCTTAAACACCGGCCTTTATTCTAAATACTCACTAATCAATTGGAATACTAAAAATTTTACAGAAAAAGATCAAATTAAGCAGCGGTTTTACCGCTTTACAAACTCACAGGGGATTTTAGGTTATAAGTTCCAACCGGCGTGGCTTGGAAGAATGATCACTATCTATACCGCATTTTTATATAACCATGCAGCTCACCGACTCGAGTTGGCCAGTGATAAAAAAGCAAACATGGCTGGTTATGGTGGTTTTTCAGTTGGAGAAATCAGAAAGAAGGGAGACTGGTCTTTTGACATCAATTACCAAGTGGTAGGAGCGCAATCCATCCCCGAGTTTGATGTAAGTGGAATAGGTCATGGAAATGCAGCAAAAGTAGGTTTTTATTCTGATCGAACAAGAGCTAGAGGTGATAGCACTACAAGAGAGACAGCTGTTGGAGAAACCAATTATAAGGGTTTTGCCATGCAGCTACTATACCTTGCAACTAATAACATCACAATTTTCCAAAGCTGGCAACAATCCATCAACCTCAATGATAATATCGGCCCTTTTATCCGCTATAAACAATATGAATTAGAGTTGATTTACGCCTTTTAACGCTACGTAATTTTTTTAATCGGTTGGTAATTAAACACTTAACCTTAGATTACTCATTGATTCATTCAATCCTTTACTTGTTTACTCAGCATGTGATATAATGAATAAGATGGAGGGCAGAGTATGAAAGATACCGTAAGATTGAATTTTGAGTTTCCTAGAAAGGATTATCCTTATCTAAAAATGTTATGTGCTGAGAAGGGGATTTCATTTCGACAGTTTGCCACAGAATTAATGCTTCATGCTCTAGAAGAACATGAAGATAGAAGTCTAGCAAAAAAGGCCAGGAAAAAATTAAAGGAAATGGATCCAAAGGATAACATTCCTTTTCATCAAGCAGTAAAAGAGGCTGGATGGGAAGTTGACTAAATATGCAATAAAAGTTAACCGAAGGTATCAAAAAGAATTAAAAAAAATTCCCTTATCGATTCGAAAAAAAATCGCGGTAGTGGTTGGCAAGCTAGAGTTTGATCCTCGACCCGATGGATATAAAAAATTGAAGGGAAAGATAAACCCAGCACTTTATCGAATAAGGTGTGGGGATTATAGAATTATATATACAATCGAAGATGATGTTTTAATTATTGTCATTATTGAAATAGGGCATAGAAAACAAATATATCGAATTTTATAAAATTTCTATGTAAAGACTTATACTAGTTTCCATTTGGTAATTGGACCATCTCCAATTTTAGTAATTAGACCTAATTCTTTTAGTGTAAGTAAGTCTTTTCGAATCGTACGTTCTGCAACGTTTAATGATAACTTATCTAAAACTTCAGTAGAATTTAATAGGGAATTAGTTTCAAAAAGCTGCAGTATTTGTTCTTGTCGAGTGGTGAGTGTAGGTGAAGGTTTATCCGTAGTTGGATGGTTTCCACCTTTTGTTATTAGGTGCGGTTCAAAAGATACCCGAATAGATGTGCCATTTTCTTGCCATACGGGTGTTTGATACCCTTGCTTTTCACAAACATTTTTTATTCGTTTGTATCCAGTTCCCCATCCTTCCATTAATTTTAGCTCTCTAAAGACACGACTGATGACTTTATTCCGAACGTGACTTACACCTGAAATAAAATTTTCCATGGTATATCCAAATGGAAACATTCCTGGGCTTTCGATCTCCAAGCGATTAGAATAGATAGCAATTCTTGGGTTCATACCTTTAATAGAATAATCGGCATGTACAAGGGCGTTTGTAAGTACTTCTCTAATAGCAACAGGAGAGTATTCAGGGATGTCTTTTCTATATGTGCTTTCAATTTTGGCTGCAAGTCTACTATTTCTACGGATAAACTTTGGAACTTGATCTACAGCGTCTATGATGCTTCCTTCTACATCTAGTTGATCAATGAATTCAACTCGATCATCACCTCTAAATCTTGCGCACCTTACGACGGAATTAGGAAAGTATTTTTCCCTGAATTCATCTTTTCCAAAGAGTATTAATCCTCCGTTAGAGCAGACCTGTTTATTACTGTACGGAACTAAAATTCCCATTGATATTAGGTTGTTTATATCTGCGATTTTTCCAACCTTTGAAAAGACTTTTTCAATTTTTTCCATATTAATTGCAGAGACATCGAGCTCTGGAATAGGGAGTTGATCAAAGGAAGTATTTGCTTTTGATCTCATTATTTCTGCAATTATATCAGCACTTGCAATTCTATTTGTTGAACCGAGCCTGATATACACTCCTTTTTCAGGACCTTCTGTTTTAATATAAAAGGGGCCTCTCCAATGGGGGACTCGTATGACAAGTAATGTTTTGTTTTGGACAGTAACTATTTCTATTTCTGGCATGAGAGGTGGATAAATGCTATCTGCGATGCTGCTAGCCAATTTTTCTTCAGCAGAAAATACGTCATCAATCCCAACAACTGCTCCACTGTCTTCTTTTCCAATAATCATAGTACCGCCTGCCGTATTAGCAAAAGCAACTAGATTTTTTAAGATAGGCTTCAAGGAAGAAAGATCTCTTTTGTGCTCTATGGTTTTGCCTTTGGGTTTCATTAGAATCACATTCAAATCTTTCATAATGGGTCCTTTTTAACCTTGGTTCCTAACTTTATCGTATATGAAATGCCAGATTATTGCCAGATTATTGCCAGATTATTGTCAGATTATTGCCAGATTATTGCCAGATTCCTTTGGAATCTTTATTCCGAAAAGCAATAAAATTTATTAATAATCAATAAACATTGAGAGGAATATAGTTGGGTATTTTGGTAGAGCAATGTGATTGGCTTTGATTTTTGTATGAAGAAAGTATGCTGGTTGTATGGCTCTTGCTGTAAATCCGAGACTATTTATGGGAGCCTTTTTCAAAGCATGACTAACTTGAATAAAGGCTGTTGTGTCTAATGAGTAGTATTTGTTTGCTACGATACGAGTCCATGTAAATGGTGGTGAGGCATAGCTATAGAATTGATTTCCAGGGTGATATGTTACCTCGGTGAAATAAAGCTTACTGCTTGAAAAACCAGGTCCGAGTCCAACTCTACCAATTAAAGACTTGCTGATTCCAAATTTATAAAATGAGCATAACGATAGACCTAATTGATAGACATCGGATGACCATCCTTGAAGAAATGAAAAAGTGGAGTCCAGACCCATTGAGTTTTGTTCATATCTATATGTAAGAGCTGCTGTTATTCCAGCGTATTTGCTAAACAATCTTCCATAACCGCCTGAAGCTATTAAAAAATGATTGGTGTCAAAATTTCGATGATAAATATTTTCTATGTCATTATTTGATGCCAGAAATGTGGAGTCTGTTGAGGGATTAGTATCCCCAAGATCAACAGCATAGTTAGAGAAAATCAGAAGAAAAGATGTGCTGATCAAAAAAAAGGTAGATCGTATTCTCAAAATAGACTCGCATTTAGATCTTATTTCGGATGAATACTACCAACAATAAGAAAATTTGACAATGAAAACCACTCAGAGAAAGTGGTTTTCAAGATCATAGCTTGCATTAAAATTCAGCAATTTGATTTGCGACAACTGGAATTTTTCGTAATGAACCAGTTTTTACATCTACTAACCCAAGAATGAATCTAGACTTATACTCTTTAATAGGAACAAAAACTAATTTATTATAATGAGAACCAGAAGTGATAATAGATTCACGTGCAATTTTGGAGTGATAATCTGAATCTAATGCTTTGTTTGAGTTTTTTGAATTTATTCCATCAGCGATTGCTGGAATTACAAGTGGCCAAATAACAAGAGCGCCAGCGCTATAACCAGCAATTCGACCGAAAGTTGATGTATGTGCTTTATTTCTTACTTGTTTGTCATGAGCGAGTGGAAGGCCTAAGTTTTCTGGAGAAAATTGATAGTCCTTCTCAGAGTTATTTTGAATTGATATCTGCAAAGGTTGAAATCCCTTTTTGATGATATTTCTATCCAGATAGACTTCACAATCAGCTTTGTTAAAAGGTTTCGCAGTAACTAATATATCACTGTCTTTTTGTAAAGTAAGTTGATGGATATTTGGAGACAAATCACTTAGTGGAGCGGCGTGGTAACTAGCGCAACCAGATAAAAGAAGAAGTCCTGAAATTGAAAGTACAGCAAATAAATTTTTCATAGTATACCTAGGTCAAATAAATGAATATGCGCACAGATGGTACCAGAAAGAGAATTAAAATCACATGAAGTTTGTACGCTAACTTTTCTCTATTTTAGAAAAAGTAATCAGCACCTCTTTCTTAGAGAAGAGTGCTTTTTGTATGCCATTTTTCTTAATTCCGAGAGTATGTATTTCAGCAGCTTGTGAGATCTTCTTTGCATCTTCCCAATATGTACTTGGCATGATGAGGCATTTTTTAGTTTTTTTGGAGTTAAGGGTTTTATCAATGAGTTCTTGGTATTTTTTATTCCCATAGATGAATTTTATAGGGAGAAAGATCTTAAGGAATGGATCTCTGATTTTAGAGCGTCTCTTGTGTAGAAAAAAGGAAAATGTAGGATGTTTTGCATAGAGTAGAAAAAGCTGAAACATTGAAATATGATCTGATACAATTAGCAAGGTGTCATTTTCTGGGAAATTGGTAATATCTAGGGTATAAAAGGGGTGGATAATTTGATGAATGTAGGCCGCAAAATACTTTCTCAGATTAATAACTAAGAAAAGTGTAAAAAAGGCTGTAATGATTCCAACAATCAAAAAGCCTGTATTTGCTTGTAGCTTAAATACTCCGTGAAAGAGCTTGAGAGAAATAGGGGCAAGTAATACGCCGCAAAAACTTAGAAAATTCGACGATGCAACGATTTGCCCTCTTTTTTTTGTTGGGCTGCAGGTTTGAATAAATGACTCAAAGGGTACAATAAAAAGACCTCCTGCAACGCCAATACCTGCAAGTAAGATCAAAGTGATGGTTAGAGAGAAAGAAAAAAAGTATAGTAAAATAAGTTGCATGAAAAGTAATGCCCCTCCTATGCATGACAGGCCGAGCTCTGGCTTTTCTTTACAAAGCCTTCCAGCTAGATATGCGCCACCTGCAATTCCAATTGCTGTTGTTAGAAAAAGGTATCCACCTCCAAGGGCGCTAAGTCCCATGGATTCCATGGCAAAGGGAATAAAATTCAGTTGAAAGAATGCTCCAACATAGAGGAAAAATGCCGCGCCAAAAATAGAAGGCAGTAGATGCGGATAAGGTTTACAAAACTGAAGAGTTTTGTAAATTTCATAGAAAAATAAAGGATTAATTTTTCGTTTGGTTCTAGAGGGTTTAGTGTAGGGGATACAGACACTTGCTAAAAAACCAATAAAAGCAAATGCAACGCAAATAAGAGCTGTTAAGGGAAAATTTCTATTTGTAATTTGCGTTAGAAAAGCGGCTAAAAAAGTACCAATGATGATTGCCAAGTAGGTAAATGAGGTAATGAGGCCATTGGCTTTGGGAACCGATCTCTCATCGACAAGTTCTGGAATAATACTATATTTGGGTGGTCCAAACACGGCGCTTTGAAAGGATAAAAGAAAAAGTACACCGTAGCTTGCGAGTTCACTTTTGTAAATGAATGCTACAACGCCAAGTCCCATAATGGCAATTTCTGATACCTTTAAAAACTCAACCATTCGCATTTTACTAAAGCGGTCCGCAATAATACCGGCTGCTGAGGAAAATAATAAGAAGGGGACAACATAGATAATACCTACCCAAAATAAGATGTCATTTGACTTTTCAACGCCGAGAAGATCGATAAATAAAAAGAGAATCAGGTATTTAAAAACGTTATCGTTTATCACGCCGAAAAACTGCGCAATGTTTAGAAAATGAAGGCCGTGTTTTTTATAATAAAAGTCGTCACTTGGAAAACCTAACTTTTGCAAGATTCGAAGACCAAAAGATGGGGTATTACTCATATTAATTCCATAGTGTTTGTCTTGTTTGCGCAGCAAATTTGCCGGCTTTTATGCCCGAATATACGATTTAGATAAATAAGCAATTGCAAAAAGAAAGATCACAGCAAATAGGATGGTTTGATACAATTGGCGTATGAATAAAAAAGAAGTCTATCAAAGTCATCTGTACGAAGTGCTCGTGCAGCTTCTTAAAGAAAAATTCTTTGCAAAAGGAAATCATCCTTTTCAAAAAAGGATTCTTGTCCTTCCCGATAGTTCGTTTAAGGAGAAGTTGTTTTTTCAACTTACAAAGCAGGGAAGGCAGTGCGTTTTATTTAACGTAAGTTGTTTTGATGTTTTTGAAGCGGTTCAAGAACTGTCTTCTTTTGTAGTAGAAAAAAAGCTTACTTTCCCAACTGTAAGCGTTTTAGGGCTCCATTTGGAGTCTGTAATACATGAGGTGCTGTCAGACCCTGACTTTTTCGAAACAGATGCTTTATCACCCCTTAAAGATTACATTGCAAATAAAGGAAAAAAAGAAATTTCTGCATTTGCAAATAAGTTAAGTAGTATTTTTTTCCAATATGGGATTTATGGGGGAGAGTTTCTGAGTGAGTTTTTAGTAAAAGATTCTTGGCAAAAAATACTCTTTGAAAAAGTTTTTTCATCGTGGAATTATCCGTATGAATTGATTGCACCCCGTGAGCTGGATAAGAGCATGTCATCTGATGAAAGCCGGGGTGAAATTCATTTATTTCATTTTTCTAATATGCCGCATGTTTTCCATCAGTTTTTTGATAAGCTCAGTTTGCATTTCGATATTATTTATTATGATCTTTGCTTAAGTGAGTATCAAATTACAGAGCTTAAAAGCGCAAAGGAAAAACTTCATCTTCTTAGCAGGGCCAAAAAGATGGAAGTATCCGCTGCAAATGAGCGTGATTTGCAGCAATCTTTGCAAAATGAAAATTTTCTTCTAGCTGAATTTGGAAGAATGGGAAGAGAGAAAAACCTGTTTTTTGAAGACCTTGAATATGACATCCATTCATTTTTTCCAAAGATTTCAACAGCTGAAAAAAATCTTCTTGAAAGCTTGCAAGAAGATTTACTTTACGCAAATAGTGAACATGAAAGTAAGTACACACTTAGGGATAGCGATATTTCTTTTCAGATACATAGCGCGCCAAGTTACCTGCGTGAGGTAGAAAGTCTTTATACTACCCTTGTCAATTTGTGTAACAAAAAACCCGAGATACAACCTTGTGATATTGCTGTCTATGCGCCAGATATGTCAGTCTATGCGCCCTATATTAAAATGGTTTTTCAAAGTGCAGAGTCTCCCTTTCAAATCCATTTAGATGAGAGATCACTTGTTGAAGAGTCTTCTTTTCTGCAGGCAGTAATCAGTTTTTTATCTCTTGAAAAAAGTTCTTTTGAAAAAGATGAAATTTTACATCTATTTTCTTTAGAGCCCATCAGAGCTGCACTATCTATAACGAGAGAAGAGTCTGAGAGTTTTTGCAAATGGATAAGCGATTCCAATGTACGGTGGGGATTTGATGTAGACCATCGAGAAGAGTTTTCGAAAGAAAAAGGGGGAACTCATTCATTGGGATCCTTTTCTTATAGTTTTGAGCACTTGCTTTATTCACTCTGTGTTACCGATGTAGGTGGTATTGTAGATGCAAATGATCTACGCTTTTATCCTTTGATGCATATGCCTTTTTCCAAAGCAAGTCTACTTGGAAAAGGGGTTGAATTTTGTCAAAAACTTCGACGAGATTTGATTGTGTTTCGAGAGGATAAAACACTAGCAGAGTGGGCGCTTCATTTACAAACCCTATGCTCCACTTATTTTAAGGTAAATGATCAGGAGCAAATGGATATAGTCGCAAGTGGAAAATTGCACCAAGGTCTTGAAAAACTACGAGAACTTGCAAAAAAAGTGCCAAATTTTAGATATCCTTACTCCAGCATAAAAAAATATCTGCTCGACTTTTTACAAAAACAAACAGTAGATGGTCAAACTTCATACCAATCTATTTCTTTTTCTTCGATTGATAATAGTATTTTCACTTCTAATACAGTGCATGCCCTTTTAGGGATGAGTGAAACTTCCTTTCCGCGAAAGGATGCACCTTCTTCACTTGATTTAATGCAAAACCTTCCACAAAGAGACTACATTCCGAGTAAAATCGATGAAGACAGATACACTCTTCTGCAGCTGATGCATTTAACCAAAGAACATCTTTTAGTTTTTTATTCTAATCGAAATCCTGCAGATGGGGCGGAGCAATCTTTTTCACCACTTTGGAAAGAAATTTTTCAGCATATTAAGAAAAAAGTAATGCATGCTTCTTCTTTGGAAGAAATGATTTTTGTAGATCATCCAAGTTTTGGATTCGATCAAAAGTATTTTGCATCGGATGCAAAGACTAAAAGTTTTTCAAGCAGGATGTTTCGCGCTGCAAGCGCTTATTATAACAAGGTGCAAGAAGAGATCGTCTCATTTATTCCCCCATGTTCAAGTGAAACTAGCCTTTTGCTAGAGAATAAAACAGATAAATATATTCATATTTCAATTGCCAAACTTCGAAAGCTTGCTAGAAACCCTTTTCAATTTTATTGCAATGAAACTCTTGGAATTTACCTTGAGGAAGAAACTAAGGGGGATTTCCAGGGGGAGTTTATTCTCTCACCCTTGCAAAAAGCGATACTATCTCGAAGTGATGAAGATCAAAAAGACAATGCATCTTTTATTGCGCAAATCAAAGGAGAGGTGCCTAGTGGAAAATACTTTGATATCGCAAAAGAAAAGATAGATATTGAAAATGAGCTTATACATTCAAATTTAAAAAAATTTGGGTTAGATGCCTCTCAGCTTTCTACAATATCCTTAAGCAATTCTTGCGAGAGCACGTCCATTGTTTCTCCAAATCATTATATGATGCCAGCTATGCATGTTCCCTTGAGTAGTGGGGCAATAGCAATTATAGAAGGAACTCTCACAGGTGTAAGCCCTAAAGGCCTTTGTACCTATCAGAAAGGGGGGCTAGATGGAGCGGTGCAAAACCTACCTTCTTATTTGATATATTTGAATTTGAAAGATTCACCCATCGGAATAAAGCCTGATATGATTTTTTTAAAAGATGGCAAACAAAAAATGATTACATTGAATAATCCGCATAAGCAGCTGCAAAAGTATTTGGAATATTATCTTTTAGCTACATCAAATCCATCTCCCTTTTATCCAAGTTTTGCCAAGAGCTTTTTTCAAGGGGATGAAAAGGAGCTGCAAAAAGTGATGAAACAGATGCTTGCGGAATCCTCATTTTCACTATCTGATCCATATGTAAAGCTTGCATTTTCAAGAAATTATGATGCAAAGGCAATCTATGAGATGTGGTCTCCATACCTAAAAAGTTCAATTGGCTCTGAGGTTCAGAAGGTGTTTGCATGAAGAGATTTAATTGTTTAGATCCTACGATGCCTATCTGTGGAAAGTTTTTTTTAGAGGCGTCTGCTGGCACTGGAAAAACGTTTGCAATTGAGCATTTGTTTACCCGATTTTTACTACTTGAAAAACCTTTTCAAGTTAAAGAAATTTTAATCGTTACTTTTACTAATGCGGCCATTTCTGATTTGAAAGGGCGTATTCGAAGCAATTTAGAAAGTGCTATTATTGCCTTGCAGACAAAGGACATGGAAGCTGTTGATTATTTAAGTGGTATTATTCAGCAGGGGTTGGAAGACGAGATGCTTCTTCGTTTGCAAAAAGCGCTTATGGATATCGAATCTGCCCAGATTTTTACAATCCATAGTTTTTGTCAAAGAATGCTTCTTGAATTTGCCTTCGAGGCAAAACTTGGATTTACAAGTGCTACCCTTGAAGAGCGAAAACATCTTTCCATTTTAAAAGAAGAAGTCGTTCGCTTTTTTCGCTCAAATGATATTCACACTCTTCTTTCCCAAAATCAATTAATGCTTTTTCTTCAAGGCTATAAGCAAGATTTTGATCTTGCTTTGCAAGGAATTATTTCTTTGTTGGAAAAAGAAGGAACATATAGTGGATGTAGATCTTTTGCTGAAAACTACTCTCTTATTATAAACGAGTTTGAAAATGTCTTTTCGAAGATTGCGTTCCAAAAAGAATCTTTTATTGCAGATGTTTATCAACTAACGCAGCACCACCAAAAAATATGCAGCAGAGACAAAAGGCCAAAGGATGTTTATGCTATGCAAATTGAACTCATCGCTTCCTGTTTAGAAAAAAAATCGATTTCAGCATGTGAGCTCAATACCTTTATTTCTAAAGATCCTTTTGTTTTTTCTCTGTTTACAGAGGAAAACCAAAAAAAATCTTTCCCAAGCGATTTATATGAAAAGCTCAATCACAAAATACTAATTTTAGAGATACAAAAAAGGTTAAGTCCTATCTTTGAGAGGATGTCGTCCTTTGAATTAATTGCTCTTGAAATTGCAGGCTTCGTACAGACAAATGTAAAAACTAGATTGCAAGAAGAAGAGGTTACTCCCCCAGATCTTATCCTTGTTAAAATGCAAGAGGCATTAGAGTGTGCCTCATTTAGAAAAGGCGTTGCTTCTAAATATAGATCGGTAATTATTGATGAATTTCAAGATACAGATCCTATTCAGTGGGATATTTTCAAACAGCTTTTTATTGATGAAAAGAACATAGATGCTTTTTATCTTGTCGGAGATCCCAAGCAATCTATTTACTCTTTTCGAAATGCAGATATTTTTACTTACCAACAGGCTTTGGAAATTCTTGGCGAAGAAAACAGATATTTTTTAGATGTGAACTACAGATCAAGTCCTGGCCTTTTACATGCTTTAAATACGTTGTTTTCTCACGATAATCTGGGTAAATGGCTCTCTTTTAAAGAGCTGAGTATTGACTATCACAAAGTAGAGGTGGGTAAAAAAGAAATCTCTTTTGAAAAAAATGCGATACATTTTTTTCTTGGAAAAGGATCTGGTTTATTAAAAAGCTCAGCTGATTATAAAGTACTAGAGGAGCAAGTATGGTTTCCATGCATTGCCTCAGAGCTTATATCTTTATCAAAGAAGAAAAATCTCTGTGATATTGCAATTTTGATTAAAGATCGTTTTCAAGGAAGGCGGTTAAAAAACTACCTCAATAAGCACTCTATTGCAGCGCAATATCAAGAAGATAAATTTATTACTGAAACAGACGCTTTTTCATTTTTGCAAATCGCTCTTTTAGCTACGTATCAACCTAAAAAGTTATCAACACTTAAACAAGCCCTGATACACCCTTTTGTTGGAATGACAAGTCGGGATCTTTTAGACAGACAAGAAACTCTATTCCAAAAAGAAATTAATATTTTTTTCTCTCTTCGATCAACTTTATTTGAAGATGGAATCATTGCTTTTTTACATCAATTATTAGATGTAAAACTCAATGGAGGCCAAACATTACTTGAGAAATTGCTTAGATATGATCGCAGTGATGACTATTCAGATTTGCTTGAAATTGCCGCCCTGATGGAGATAGAGGGAAAATACTTTTCCTATGATTATCGAAATGCACTTGTATCTCTTGCGCAAAAAGGCAGGGATAAAAATCCTCTTCTTAAGAGAAGGCTAAATATGGAAAAAAAGGGTGTTAGAATTATGACGACTCATAAAAGCAAGGGATTAGAGTTCGATGTAGTTTTTTCGCTAGGGATGGCAACACCCAGCAATCCTAAGATGAAATTTATACAGCATAAATCAAGAGAGATCACTAAATTTGATATTAGAGAAACATCTTCCAAAGAGCATAAAGATCATCTAGAAATGGAAATGCTGCGTCAACTGTATGTTGCATTTACAAGAGCCAAAGAAAAGCTCTATGCTTTCATTCCATTTGATTGCGCAGGAGCGTTAAATATCGATCCTAAATCGGGAATTTCTCCAATAGAGCTTTTTTGCCAAAAGTGGCTGCAAAAGCAGTCTTACAGCGCAACTCTTGACTCGCTTAAAACTCTCTTGATTAATTTACCAGCAGATGAAACGGTTTCATATGAAGAGGTGTCTTCTCGGGTTTTTACTTCGGAATCTACCTATGAAAATCAAAAAGTAGTGTTAGAAAGATATCTACCCCCAGATTTTTCTTTTCCAAATTATTATAAGCATTCTTTTTCAAGCTTAAAAAAAGAATCCAAAAAAGGAACTGATTCTTTGCAAGAACCTTTCATTCCAGCTGGAAAGGAAGTCGGGACATTATTCCATAGTCTTTTTGAGGAAATACTTTCAAATGACCATACACATTTTGTAATAGATGAACATCTATCTTCCTACTTGGTAGAAAAACTTAGATTTACCCCTTTGGAGTTACACCAAGATTTTGTCTTCAAAATCATGCAAAATGCTCTTACAACACCTTTTTCAAAAGAAATCCCATCTCTTGCTCAGATTCCATCTGCAAATCTTTTTGTAGAAGGAGAATTTTTCCTGTCGATGGATACTGATAGGCAAAATTTTTTGAAAGGCTTTATTGATGTAACCTTTATTTGGGAAAATAAAGTGTATCTGCTCGATTGGAAATCCAATTTTTTAGGTGAAAAGGCAGTAGATTATTCTCAAGAAAATATTTTTCAAAATCTTCAAGACGCAGACTATCTCTTGCAAGCTAAACTGTATTTAGAAGCTATGGAGAAATACTTAAGCCAATTTACGGGCAATAATTTAGAAATTGGAGGGATGTATTTTATCTATCTTCGAGGACTTGTTTTTGGTAAAGGTTGTTATTTTTTTTCTAATGCAAGTGAGGTGATCAGATGAAGTATTCATTTATTGAGCCAATCGATGTTTTTTTTGCAAAAACTTTGCTTGATAAGCAGGAAGAAAAAGGAAGTAATGTTTCCTTATTTCTGCAAACACTGATGGCTCTTTCTCGGCTTGGACATACTTGCGTACCAATAGATGAAAAAAAACTTTTTTCACTTATAAATACTTTTGATACTTCGCTATCAAAAAGCAATTTAGATTCTGTTTTAACTGGAGCGAAGCAAATCTCAACCGAGATTTGCTCTTTTATAAAGACAAGTGAAGAAAATAATATTCTCATGAAACCCCTTTGCTTTTTTGATGAGCATTATTATCTGCAAAAAAATTATGTTTTTGAATCTATTTTTTGTAATCAGATCAAAAATAGACTGCAGATAAAAGAAGATACTTCTATCGATTTCTCTAAAGCTGCAAGTTATTTGAAAACAATCGCGAGCAAAATTAAATCAGAACAATCATCCGCTATTGAAAAAGCGTTGCAAACAAAATTTTCCTTGCTTGAGGGGGGGCCTGGCACTGGTAAAACGTATTTGGCTGCATTTTTGATCCAAACCTATTTTGCCTCTGTTTTAAATCCTGATAAGAAGAAAGTTCTTTTAGCAGCTCCAACAGGAAAGGCTGCCTCTCACTTATTACAGAAGATTCAGACTAATGTTGATTCCAAATATCATGATCAAATTTCATCAGGAACCCTGCATAGTCTTCTAAAAATTCGAGAAGGTAAAAATCCTCTTTCAGAGAACCTTGTTTTAGATGCAGATTTTATAATTGTTGATGAAAGCTCGATGCTCGATTTAGCTCTATTTACGAAACTTGCTTCATCGACTACAAAAGAAGCGAAGCTTTTTTGCATGGGAGACCCCGCTCAACTACCGTCCATCGAAACGGGAAGTGTTTTCAAAAGTCTATGTGAATTTTGCACGCGCGTCTCGCCAAAGTCCTATAGTAAGTTGCAAATCTGTATGCGATCCGACCTTACACCCATTTTAGAGATCGCTAAAGCCCTGCAAAAAGGATCTTCTCATTTTGAAAACTACTTATTAAGAGCAAAGGATCCCATTTCTTATTTTTCTCTGCCAGAGTCTTTGCAAACACTTGCCCAAAATCCTGCTTTGGAAAATGCCATAAAACATTTTCCAAAAGCCTCTTTTGCAAAATTGATTTACTCAGATCTATTCGAAAATTACTACAAGTATGGAATTTTATCTTGTTTGAAAGTGGGAAAATTTGGAACGGACTCTTTAAATCGAATGATGTTTTCTAAACTTGCTTGCACTCTAACTAAAGATAAAATATTGCCAATTCCCATTATCATTACAAAGACTTGTTATCAAACAGGTCTTTTTAATGGTGAAATTGGATTTTTATTGCAAAGTGAAGACCCAAGTCAAGACGTTGCCATATTTGAGCTACAAAAGCAAAACTTACAAAAGCAATATTTAACCCTTCCGAAAGCGTTACTGCCTTCATTTGAGTATGCATATGCAATTTCTGTTCATAAAAGCCAGGGGAGCGAATATGAAAACGTAGTTGTCATCGTTCCAGATAGCATTGATCATTTTGGAAAAGAAATTTTATATACAGCGATTACACGCGCAAAAAAATCTCTTGCTCTTTTTGGAAATATGGAGAAACTCGTATCATGTGTAAACAAATCTTCCGATCGATGCAGCGGATTAGAAAAAAAGCTTTTGTCTTAGCTTGTCTCCTTACGTTCTCTTTTTTAGACGCTTCTCTTCAAAAAGAGGTTGATCAATTTCTAGATAAAAAGGCCCAAGATATCAATTGCTCTGTAGCAATATATTCCTTAGAAGATAATGCATATATCTATCAGAAAAACCTAGATAAGAGGTTTGTTCCAGCAAGTACGATCAAGCTTTTTACATCTGCTTGTGCGAATCACAACCTAGGCCCTGATTACAAATTATCTACTGAGCTTTATCTTGATGGAAAAATGGAGCAAGATAGGTTAGTCGGAGATCTATACCTGTTATCGAGCGGTGATCCTACTTTCTCAACAAAGAACTTGGAAGAGCTTGTTTGCAAACTCATAGATCGAAATATTTACCACATTGATGGTGATTTCAACGTTGACCAAACTTGTTTCGATGACATTCAAATGGGTCCAGGTTGGATGTGGGATGAGGAGCCTGGATTTTGGAATGCTCCTCTAACAGGTTTCATGCTGGATCACAACTGCATCGAAATTACGAGAAATTGCGAGGATGGAACGTTTTCTTTTGTAAATCCGCCGCTAAATGCTCCTTTTCAAATAGTAAAACAATCAGAGACAATCACTAAATGTAGTTTTTTAGAAGAGTTAGGGTATACGCCAACTTATTGGGTAAATGATAAAGCATCTGTATCAGAATTTATTCCGATGAGAAATACAATAGCGATTACTGATAAAATTATCAGACGAATTTTTCAAAAAAATCACATTGGATTTACAGGTGTTGTTGCAGCAAAGAGTTTACCGAAGGCCAAAGTAGTAAAGGTTGCTATGGTAAATACTGAATTAAAGAAGCTTTATAAACCGATTTTACAAATTTCTGATAATTTATATTCGGATGCATTATTTAAGATTCTTGGGAAATTTTATACTAAAAATCGTGGATCCTTTGCGAGTGGAAAAAGAGCAATGGATGATTTTTTACAAAATGAGATCCAATTAAATTTAGAAGAGCTAAAAATTGTGGATGGCTCTGGACTATCAAGGTATAACCAACTCTCCTCTAAGCATCTCATTGAACTTCTTAAGTGGATTTCAAAGCAAGAAAACCATTCAGTAGTTGATTTTTTGCAATCTTATCAGATTGTAGATAATCGATTAAAAGTTACAAATCAATCAGGTGTCGTTCAAGCAAAAACTGGATCGATGACTGGTGTTTGTTGTTTTTGTGGATTTATCGAATCTAAGCATGGTAAAAAGTATGCTTTTTCTATTCTTTTAAATGGATATGTAAAGCCGCTTTACATCATCCGAAAAGAAATTCAAGACCAGCTGTGTATTCTTATAAGAGAGTTGCTTTAGTCACATTTACATAGCTCGTATTTTAGATCGATAATATCTTTTTTCTAATATGGTCTTTGCCATATCTAGTCGCATAATGGATTATGCTTGGATTTTCGATTTCCTCGAAGCCACTTAAATAATTATATTTTTTGGGAAGTTCAGTAACTTTAAATCCTTCTTCATAAATTGTATGTGATAA
The DNA here is from genome assembly GCA_021772245.1 of Chlamydiota bacterium. Taxonomy (GTDB): domain Bacteria; phylum Chlamydiota; class Chlamydiia; order Chlamydiales; family Simkaniaceae; genus JAJFMG01. Next base: position 45,877 of record JAJFMH010000031.1, read on the forward strand.
CACTTCTTGATCTGAAAGATAGGTTTCAAAATGCAAAGGAATATTTTCTATCCATTTTTTTAGAATTGGCGAGCTTCTTTGAAAGCTGATCACACCACTATTGTAGTATTTTGTACAGCCAGGGATAGTATTAAGATGGGTATGCATTTGCTCAGAGGTTTTTAAATCTCTTGCCACACTAAAATGTGGAGGTTTATCTGCATACGTAAAAACCTCTTTTAGATTTGATTTTACTTCGCAATCTAGATCTATCCAGATTGTTTTCTCAAAAGGAGATTTTTTCATTGCGAAAGGTTTTAGAAACCACGCTTTTCGTCCTTCAAGGACATCTCCATAATACATTTTTTCAAAATGCTTTTGCTGTTTATCAGAAATCATTTTCGGTGAGAAAGTAGTATGAACTGGAATAACAACACCTTTGCTTTGACACCAATTCAAAGCAGAGCGAGACATCCCAAAATCAGCAAAGCAAATAGGATAGTCATTGAGTATAGTATAGTGATTATACCACCACTTGAGCATCCATTCTTGTTCAAAGTTTGCAGCGACAAGTACGCCGCGAGTTATTTCTGGCATGAGGTTTTATCGTGTGTTATAAAAAAGCTTTTACGAGGTTTTAGATGTATCACGGTTTACTTGAAGATGCAAAGAAAGAAAATATCAAGGATGTTTTGATTCACTTACTAGTGGAGAATCAAAGCCAATTTCTTCTTCTGGAACAAAGTTTAGATAAATATGAGCTCCCATCCACTACGCTAAAAAGTGATGAAGATTTATCCCAAGGAATAAAAAGATGTCTAATTGAATCTACAAATCTTGAATTAGAGGAAGTAGACAAGTTCTTATGTCATTTTGATAAGGGATCTAGTAGACATTTTTACTTTGTAATACACATAGAAGAGCCTAGGGAAATTTATCTTCGAAATCACCTTGGGTTTACTTGGGATAATTTACAAGAGGTTCATGGCTATTCATTAGATGGATTTGCTAAAGATGCGTTTGATGTCTTTCGAAAACAACATGAATGAAATCACGAAAAAGATTCTTATGGTTGCAGGTCCTGATGGAACTGGAGAAACTACGATCATAAGGGAGCTAATCACGCAAGAATCAAATTTTTACGAATATCTAAATGCTGATGAGATCGCAAGAGGTTTAGCGCCATTGCATCCAGAAAGTGTTGCTCTTTCTGCAAGTAAACTTATGATCCGTAGGCTTAAAGAACTTTTGGTAAAAGAGAAAAATTTTGCATTTGAAACTACTGCATCTGGCATAAATTATCAAAAGCATTTGTTAGAAGCTAAGGTAAAAGGTTCTTCAATAACTTTGGTATTTTTGTGGCTCTCTGGTCCCAATCAAGCAATACAGCGAGTATGTTAACGAGTGAGACATGGTGGTCATAATATTCCGGAAGATGTGATAATCCGTAGGTATTATATGGGATTAAAAAATCTCATGAACATATATATTGACCTCTCTGACAATGTAATGATTTTGGATAATTCATCTAATATTGAGTTAAGAAAAATAGTTGCAGAAAAAAGTGTAAATACTGCTCTGTGCAATAGGTATGAGCATATTCCGAAAGATTTGCTCATTTGGAGTCCTTCAACTTGGAAAGAAATGAAGAGGTTAACAAATGAAGGATGATTTGAGGGAGCAAATATTATTAGCGCATAAAAGAAGTTTTCAAAGAGCTTTTGAAACGGCCGTTCGAACAGGCACAGCAATGATTTTTGAAAAAGACGGAAAAATTGTGGAGTATTATCCTCCTTATCGATACGAGCTTGTACCAATAGATCGGAAAGATAAAAAAGAATAAGATTTTTGGAAATATGCATGGCTACTCGATGTAGCCATGTAAGAATACTTAGCTAGCTTTAACTCTTGCAGAAAGTCTAGATTTAACTCTTGCTGCTCGATTTGTTTTCATGATGCCTTTTTTGACGCCTTTGTCAACCAAGCTGCATACTTCTTGTAGCTTCAGTTTTGCATCTTCAAGGTTTTTAGAAGTTAGATCTTCTTCAAACTTGCGAGTTGCAGAGCGCAGCTTAGACTTTAAAACTTTATTAGAAGCTTTTTTCTTCTCGTCCTGAATTCTTCTTTTTCCTGCTGTTGGACGTTTTGTTTTCTTCTCAGCCTTTTCTTTAGCCACTATGGACACTCCTGCTTTCTAAAAAATAAATTTAATACCAATGTTATGCAAAGAATATACCATTTCTCGTATAATTGGTCAAAAGGTCAATAACTAGAGTTTGGATCATATGGCAGATATCAAAAAGAACTGGAGTATTTTGCTTCTTGGAACGCTTGTTTTAACCCTATATTTGAGTGTTAGGTTTGCAGCTGGCGCATATCAATATATTAATTTAAATGAAAGATCTGTCGCTGAAATACTGGACTGGAAAATCGAAGAACAAAAGAAAGATAAGTTCTCCATTGTTGCTAAATACCAATTCATAGCTAAGGGGTCTCCTGTATCAGGATCTTATACCTTTAAAAAGCTTACATTTTTAAATCCATATGCTGCTAAAGAGACGCTGGAAAAAATGAAAGGAGAGTCATGGGATATCTGGTATCCTAAGAAAAAACCTGAAAAAGCTTCTCTTCAAAGAGTATTTCCTTTTCAGGCAATGATACATATGATTTTAGCAGTTTTTGTATCTTTTTACTTTTTTTACTTGAGTAAGTACGCAAAAAAGCATCAATACTAAAATTAACAAACGAAATTTTTTTACATTTCCCTTGATTTTTCAGAATTTGTCTTTGACTCGATTAACTTTTACTGTAAAATAAAAGGGCTTGGATTGTTTTTTTCAAAAAAACAGTTTCCAGATGAGTATTATTGAATCCTAGGAATTTATGAGTAAGCAGACCCCAGAGCAAACATTTGATCCACAACACCAACAAAAAGTAGAGGAGTTGGTAGCTATTGCTAAAGAGCAAGGCTATATCACCTACGAAGAAATTAACGAAATTCTTCCCATTACATTTGATTCTGCTGACCAAATCGATCAAATCCTTATATTTTTAAGTGGAATGGATATTCAAATTCTCAACCAAACCGAAGTTGAGAGACAAAATGAGCGAAAAAAAGAAGCAAAGGAATTAGAGACGCTTCCAAAAAGATCAGAAGGCTCATCAGATGATCCAGTAAGAATGTATTTAAAAGAAATGGGTTCTGTCCCCCTTCTATCTAGAGAAGAAGAAGTAGAAATCTCAAAACGAATTGAAAAAGCGCAACTTCAAATTGAGAAAGTGATCATGCGCTTCAGATACTCTATTAGAGAAAGTGTTTCAATTGCTCACTATTTAATCACTGGTAAAGATCGTTTTGATAAAATCATTGCTGAGAAAGAAATTGAGGATAAAAATCGTTTTTTAGAGGTTCTTCCTAAACTCAGTTTGTTACTGGGAAAAGAAGATCAGTGTTTAGAAGATCTTTTTAAGCAGTTAGAAAATCCTAATCTTAAAAAAGTAGATGCAATTAAAATTGCGGAAGAGATAGAAAAATCCACTATCAGAACACAAGCATATCTTAGAAGAATGCACTTTAGGCCCAATATCATCGATGACTTTGGGGAATTGATACTATCCGCATATGAAAGATTCATTTCTTTAGAAAAAGAAATTCAAGAACTTATTCCAAGAGCTGAGAAAAATAGATTTGCAAGAGCAAAATTATTTGCTGCAAAACGAAAGTTGAAAAAAAGAGAGCTTGCAGCTGGTAGAACTCTCGATAAGTTCAAAAAAGATGTTCGTATGCTTCAAAGATGGATGGATAAGAGCCAAGAAGCAAAAAGAGAGATGGTTGAGTCTAATCTCCGTTTAGTGATTTCGATTGCAAAAAAATATACTAACCGAGGTCTTTCTTTCTTAGATTTGATTCAAGAAGGAAATATGGGACTTATGAAGGCCGTTGAGAAGTTCGAATACCGTCGAGGATATAAATTCTCTACATATGCTACTTGGTGGATTAGGCAGGCTGTAACTCGAGCAATCGCAGATCAAGCTCGAACAATTCGAATTCCTGTGCACATGATCGAAACGATCAATAAGGTACTGCGTGGCGCAAAAAAACTCATGATGGAAACAGGAAGAGAGCCGACTCCTGAAGAACTTGCTAAAGAGCTTGGTCTTACACCTGAAAGAGTTCGAGAAATTTATAAAATTGCTCAACATCCGATTTCCTTGCAAGCGGAAGTGGGTGATAGTGGAGAAAGTCAATTCGGTGATTTCCTAGAGGATACCTCTGTTGAATCTCCAGATGAGGCTACAGGTTATGCAATCTTAAAAGATAAAATGAATGAAGTGCTGTCTACTCTAACTGATAGAGAAAGAACTGTGCTCATTGAACGTTTTGGACTTTTAGATGGGAAGCCGAAAACACTTGAAGAAGTAGGGGTTCGATTCAAGGTTACGCGTGAGCGTGTAAGACAGATCGAAGCAAAAGCTCTCCGTAAGATGCGTCATCCAACTAGATCTAAACAATTGCAAGCATTTCTAGACATGATTGAAAAAGAATAGTTTTATTTACTAACTTCTTTTATTTTAAATTCTTGCGCTCTTGATTATTTTTATTTAATTCAGGTTAGTTAATTTTAATTTGTTTTTAATTACAAAAATAGTTTATAGGTTAAATTAAGTCTTATTAGACTCTAATTAACCTTATGAGGTAGGCAATGAATAACAAAATCTTATCTAAGATTCTATTTGGTGGATTACTTGCAGTTTCTGCAAGCGGTTTTGCTGCAATGGATACTGACGAAAGAGTAGAAATGCTTGAAAAGCAAATGAAAGAAGTTCGTACTGAAACTTCTATGGGTACCTATGGTGCTAAAACTGCATCTGCACGAGCAGAAGTAGATGGAAAAGGATGGAATATCAATGTTGATATTTTCTATTGGAAAGGAAAAGTAGGTGGAACAGAGTATGCATACTCTGATAATGATCCTGCTGCAACTCTTCCTATAAGTGGAAGAACAAAAAACATAGATTTTAGTTGGGACTGGGGCGTTAGAGCTGGTCTTGGATATAACTTCCTACATGATGGATGGGATGCTCTTTTATCCTATACATGGTTTGATAATAGTGGATCTGGTTCACGAACTGGTGGTGTGAATGATGTAGTTGTGCCTTTGCGCGGATCTTCACAGATTACAGAAAATCAAAACGCTGATTTTGACTTTGCAAAAACTGCAAAATCTCAGTTTGATTTAGACGTAAATCTTTTAGATTTAGGACTTGGTAGAAGCTTCTTTTTGAGCTCAGCTCTTTCTATGCGTCCACATATTGGACTTAGATCTGCATGGGTTGATCTAACGCAAGATACAAAATATTCTGGTGGGACTCCGACTACGACTCCAGCGGGAGACAGCTGGGGATTGGATGTTAATAGTGTATCTGTCGATGATAGCTCTGATTTTTGGGGTATGGGACCACGTGCTGGTTTTGACACAAAATGGCACCTAGGTAATGGATTTAGCATTTTTGGAAATGTTGCAGGATCACTTCTTTATGGTAACTTTAAAGTAGACCATAAAGAAAAATATAGTGCAGATGAAAATGCTAGAATCAACTTGGATGCAAATGTGCATGGCTTTTCTCCAAACGTACAGTTTGGACTTGGCTTAGCATATGATACGTACATCAATAACGATAAGCAACATGTTGGTCTTGGAATTGGTTATGAAAACCAATATTTCTGGAGACAAAACCAAATGCTTAAAATTGATGACGCTTCTCCTTTAAAATATGAAAGATATTCTGAAGATGTAGCGATGCAAGGAATTACATTTAATTTTAAGTTTGATTTCTAAGCTTAGTAAATAGTTTTTACTTCCTAATATAATCTCTCTTGGCAAGTTCTTGCTAAGAGAGATTATTTTATTTTCAAATTTTTCTTGTCAAAAATTCAAATTATTTCCATATAGAGAGTTTAAAGCGAAAAATCAGGGCTTTTGCTGTTGTGATTTCCAAGAATTTTGCGCTAAAAAGTTGATTTTTGGGGAAACTCAAAGCAAAAGTTAGTTAGAAATAGTTTGTTTGATGTGAAGAGGTAAAATAGATGAACGTTAATTTTATAAAAAAAGTGTCTATTGCAATTGCACCAATTGTAGCAATGTCTACAGTTTCTGCAGCAATGGATTCTGATGCAAGACTTTCAGAGCTTGAAAGTCAAATGAAGCAAGTGCGGACAGAAACAGCTGTTGGTACTTACGGGGCAAATACCGCAACAGCGCGTCCTGAAGTAAATGGAAACGGTTGGTTTTTAACAGCTGATTTACTTTACTGGAAAGCGCAGGCTGGCGGAACAGAGTTTGCATATACAGATCAAGATCCTTTTGCAACGCTTCCAACAAGTGGAAGAGTAAAGGGTAATGACTTTAGCTGGGACTGGGGACTTCGAGCAGGTATTGGTTACAACTTTTTACATGATGGTTGGGATGCAATGCTAAGATTTACATACTTCAACTCAGGTGGAAGCTCATCTACAAGTGGCGGACTTAATAGCTCTGTTATTCCTTTGAAAGGACATAATGCCATTACAGAAGGTGATGGAGATTTTGAATATTGTAACTCAGCAAAATCACAGTTTGATTTTGATTACAAAATTCTTGATTTAGATTTAGGAAGACATTACTTCGTAAGTAGAAATTTATCATTCCATCCTTTCATCGGTCTTAAGACTGCGTGGATTGATCTAGAGCAAGATGTTACCTATTCTGGTGGGCAAGCAAACGTAGGTGCAGGTCACCTCGGTCTTGGTGTTAACAACGTAACTGTTGATGATGAATCAGATTTCTGGGGACTTGGACCACACACCGGGGTCAACACAAGTTGGTTCCTTGGAAACGGATTCAGTATATTTGGTAACTTAGCTGGTGCTCTTCTTTATGGTAACTTTGATGTAGACCACAAAGAAAAATATTCTGCGATTCAGAATAATAGAGTATCTTTAAGTGCAAATACTCACCGTTTTTCTCCAACTGTTCAATTCCAGCTAGGACTGTCTTATCAGACATATATTTACAATGATAAGCAACATTTCTATGTTGGTCTAGGATATGAAAATAACTACTGGTGGAGACAAAACCAAT